>NZ_JBFAUT010000054.1:0-67091 GCF_040679475.1 Actinoallomurus sp. NPDC052274 | reverse complement strand
ACACAGTGCCACCCCCCCCCCAATGGGGGTGCTGACCCCAGACCCCCGGGGGGGCCGCGCACCCATTAAACCAACCGCGTGCCGTTCCCCCCCCCCCCCCGGGGGCCCGCCCCACTTCCGTTCTTTGCCGCCACGGCCGTGCGCCTGCCTCAGCCGTGCTGCGGCAGGCGCATGGCCGTGGCGACCGTCCTCTGCGTCTTCGAGCGTGAACTCAACCGGGTCCTCAGGTCATCCGGCCGGATCGATCAGCCGCGTTGACGTAGCAGGCCCGGCGAACCGGTCATCGACCCGGCAAGGTGAGTGGGCCGTCGTGATCCCTGGCATGTGCTGTCTCCTAGTGGCAGCACATGCCAGGGATCACGGTCAGAGCCGGTCGTCGCCGCCAGTGCGCTCCCTGGCGTGGGCGTGGCCGTGCCTCCTCTAAGTGACGGTCATTGGCTGTGGAATGTGGCCGGATGCCGGTGATCGGCGGTGCAGACGAAGAAGCCGCCGTGGCTGTAGCGGCCGATCTCCAGCCCGGTCGGCTGTATCGCGGCCCAGTGGGCGTCGTCGTCGAGGTCGACGTCCTCGATCGGTCGCCAGCGGGGCGGACCACCGTCATGGTCGGACTCACCGCCCCATTCGGAGCTGTCCAGTTGGAGGATCAGGCGGGAGGGAGCGCCGCACTGCGCGCATTCCGGCGATTCCCCCATGCCGGTGACGTTCCAGGCCATGCCGCCGCCCAGCTTGCAACCGGACGCGATCGACAAACCGTACTGGTACGCGGGATAACCGGTCTCCCACTCCTCGATCGCATCCCGGATCTGCCGGGGAAGCTCCTCCGCGTACGGGTACTCGGTGATCGGTTCGGGGTCGAGCACGCACGGAGCCGCCACGAGCCACTTCGCCTTGACCATATGCGGCGCCGGCGGGTCGGCGAGGACGTCGGTCACGTCGGCCGCGCGGCGCCACCGCACCCTGATCGTCTCGTCCGGCCAGTCCCCATCGTGGTCGGGGCACCAGAGGATCTGCAGCAGGTCGCTTCCCTCTGGGAACGGGTACGCGGGGACGTCGGCCGCGTAGATCTGTGCGATCGGCACCATCGCGACCGGCGCGCCGGCGGACGGCTCCGGTCCGTGCGGATCGTCGCAGAACGGCCAGGGCTCGTCGGCGGGCCACCGCAGCGGCCCGCCGATGCTGCTGTCGTCCGGTCCCGGGTCGCCTTGCCGAGGGTGCAGCCGGATGGCGGTACGGGCATGAGCAGCCAGCTCGGGGATGGCTTCGGCGATGTCCACGATCGGTGGGCGGGTCGTGTGCGGCATGCGGATCATCTTCCTCCAACTCCCATCACGCCGGGCCGGCCCGCGAAGCGGTCTGTCGCACCATCTCACCGAAGAGCCGGTCAGGCGTCGTCGGGGAAGGTGGGGTGGGGGCCGAGGGCCCAGTACTCGAAGAGGCCGTGGCCGACGCCGCCGTCGTAGTCGAAGCGGGCCACGGCGTCGACCATGCCCCACATCCGGGACGCGTCCTCCGTACGCCGCAGGTCGTACGTGATGCCTTGGACCTTCGGCTCCGGGCCCTGGTACATCCCGTGCCGCCAGTCGGGTTCGAGGCCGTAGCCGCTGCCGACCATCATGTGGACGGGCAGGAGCGGGGTGACGCGCACGTCGAACGGCTTGCCCGCCGGCGGCGAGAAGGAGATCACCGCCTCGGTGACGTCGCGGGTCCCCGGGGCGTACGCCGGCCGGTAGTCGGGGCGGCCGAGGTACTCCGGCGGGCGGTCGTCCGGCCACACGCGCACGGCCTCCTCCAGGATCCGCCGGCCCTGGGCGTCCTCCTGGAGGATGCACAGGATCGCGTGGTCCTCGAACTGCATCGGCGCGTACAGCCAGTAGAAGCTCGCCGGGTTCTTCGCCTGGATGCCCGGCGGCTCCGCCTCGCCGACCGGGCGGATGCCCCAGGAGCGGTCGCGGCTGCCCCACCAGTGGTCCGGGGTGACCGGCAGCGTCGTGTCGTCCACGGTGATCGAGCCGGTCCACCGGCCGGTCTGGGCGAGCCGCCGGGAGTCGAAGACGACCCGTTCCTGGGCGCGGACGAAGTGCGGGGGCTCCAGTTGCGCCGGGATCGCGCCCTCCCAGGTCAGGTCGAACGCCAGCCCGTGGTCGTTCGGGTCGAGGACGACGCGCAGGCGCTTCAAGCCCTCCAGCACCTCGACGCGGAACGGGCCGACGGTCGTATCCATCCGGTCGGCGCCCAGTTCGCGGGAGGCGCGGACGACGCGGTGCAGCGGGCCGTACCGAACCAGGGCGAACGCGTCGGTGACACCCAGGTTCGGGTACTGGCCGAGCCCGACGATCAGCATCAGCTCGTCCGAGCGGGAGTGGCAGTTGAAGTAGTACCGGTCGTAGAAGTTCCGGTCGGAGGTGCCGACGTGCCGCATGACGTCAGGGACCTGGTGGACCGGGTAGTCGTCGAGCGGGGAGAGCGTCATCGCGGGCCTCCGGGCGGCGGGCCGGTCACGGGACCGGGCGCGGGCAGGTCGAGCAGCGCGGCCAGGAGCCGCGAGGCGGTGTTGTCCACGGGGAAGTCGCTGTCGGGCGGCACCAGGTCGAAGTCGATGAACGCCTGCCCGATCCGCGCCATGATCACCGCGAACTTGAAGGCGGACAGGACCTCGTAGTACGCCAGGTGCCGCGTCGGCCGGCCGGTCAGTTCCTCGTAGTACGCGACGGTGTCGGCGTAGGACGGGAAGCCGGGCAGGCGGGGCACGCCGATGCCCTCCGAGTGGTGGCGGTCCAGGTACATGTACCAGGCGAGGTCCTCCTCGGGCGCGCCGAGCGTGGCGATCTCCCAGTCCAGCGCGGCGCGCGGCTCGCCGTCGTCGCCGTACAGGATGTTCCCGACGCGCGAGTCGCCCCACAGCAGCACCGGCGGGTCGGGCTCGGGCGGCCGGTGCTCGCGCAGCCAGCGCAGCGCCGCCGCGCAGGTCGGCTGCGGGCGGTGGTAGGCCCAGCTCATGTAGTGGGTGTAGTAGCCGAGCCGCTGGTCCAGTCCCACCCGGCCGTACCTGGTCCGGTCGAGGAAGGCGAAGGGCGCCGGGTCCAGCCGGTGGAGTTCGGCGAGGATCTCCAGGCCCGCCGCCCACATCCGGTGCCGCCGCTCGGGCGCGGCCTCGGCGACCCATCCCGCCTGGTGGTACGGCGGATTGTCCTCGGGGGCCCGGCCGTCCACCCGGTCGATGACGTAGAACGGCGCGCCCAGCAGCGTCGGGTCGGGCTCATACCAGCGGATCGGCGGCACGGGGATCGGGGTCCGCTCGTCGAGGATGCGCAGCAGCCGGTACTGGTCGGCGTACGGCAGCGGGTCCGGGAACACCTGGTAGTGAACCGGAGCCACCTTGGCGACTAACCGTTCGGTACGGCCGCCGTGCTCGGCGTCGAACAGGAGCGTCTCGGCGGAGAACCCGGTGGTCCCGGGGATCTCCAGTTCGGACAGCGTGACGTCGCCGTCGGCGAGCCGCCCGGCCAGCCAGCGGGTCAGCACCGCACGGGTCACCTCGGGATTCCGCTGATCGGGAACGGGCATGGTCCGGCCTCCTCCTGCGCCCCCGCCGATGGTGTCCCCGATCTTGATCAGTACTTACCAAGCCGTCGCTTGGTCCGTCAACGGTGCACGGCTCGCGGAGACGGTCGCCGGGCGCGGAGGCCGTCCTTGGCGAGTCGGTCGACCTCATCCCTTAGGGGCGACCCGTATAGGCCCAAGGGACGAGTCCGGATCGGTCCCGGGAGCGATGTGAGGGCAGGGCGCGCGGCCTAGCTTCGTGGGTAGACGAACGCAAAGGAGAGTCGCAATGAACGGTCTGTCCCGTCCGCGCAAGGGGCGTGTCATCGCCGGCGTCTGCGCCGGGCTCGGCCGCCGGTACGGCATGTCGGCCTGGACGGTCCGGCTGCTGGCCATCCTGTCCTGCCTGCTGCCCGGACCGCAGTTCGTGATCTACCTGATCCTCTGGGTGATGATGCCCAGCGAGTCGTAGCCCGGCGCCGGCTTCGGAAGCTCGTCACACGCAAGTGACTGTCGGCCGGTCAGCCGACAGAACCTGTCCCGGCCGGACGCGGCCGGGATCACGAATCGAGCGCGGATGGGCCCTTGATGGCCCGCCCGCGCTCTTTCGTCGTCCCGGCGCTCACATAGGCCCGGCGGGCGGCGAGAACCGAGGCGGCGGCGTCCCGCGGACCCCGCCGGTCCTTCACCCCAGGTGCCAGACGGCGGGGAGGCCCTTGGCGGCGCCCTCCCCGGAGTAGTCGTGCACGACGTCGAGATAACCGGCCATGCGCGCCTGCCAGGCGACGTTGACCGGCAGATCCTCCAGCGCGGCCAGCAGGGCGGCGTAGTCGTCGCAGTCGATGACGTGGAACAGGTCGAGGCCGCTGCGCCAGATCGTCCACTCGTGCGCGCCGGCGTCCTTGATCGCCTGGACGAGGTCCGGCGGGACCTCCCGGTGCGCCCGCTCGTAGTCCTCCTCACGGCCGGGCTTGAGCCGGGTGTGCAGTGCGACGCGCATCGTCACTCCTCATCGCCTCCCTGCCGGCGGGCCCATTCCTCGACGGCGCCGATGTGCACGGCCGCGGCGACGCGGGCGCCGTCGGGGTCGCGCTCGGCCAGCGCCCGGTAGATCGCGTCGTGCTCGTGGTAGGTGCGCGGGAAGACGCCTTCCTCGCGGTGACCGCGCCAGACACGGGCGCGGAAGGTGCGGCTGTTGAGCCCGTCCAGGATCGCGCCGAGCACCGGGTTCCCCGCCGCCTCGGTGATGACGCGGTGGAACTCCAGGTCGTGCCCGACGATCTCCTCGGCGGTCGTGCCGCGCTCCATCGCGGTCATCTCGGCGCGCAGGCGGGCGAGACCCGCCTCGTCGATGCGGGCCGCCGCGGCGGCCGCGGCCGCGGGCTCGAGGATCTTGCGCACCTGGACGAGGTGGAGCAGCGTGTCGCCGCGGGAGATCTCCGCGACCACGCCGAACGTCTCCAGCAGGTCGCCCGGTTCGAGTCGGGTCACGTAGATGCCGGCCCCGTGGCGCGCCTCGAGGACCCCCATGACGGTCAGGGCGCGGATGGCCTCGCGCATCGAGCTGCGGGACAGGCCCAGGTCGGCGGCGAGGTCGCGTTCGGTCGGGAGGCGCTGGCCGGGTGCGAACTCACCCATGGCGATCCGGGTCTTGATCTCGTCGATCGCCCGCTGGGTGACGGTGGTCCTGGCACCCGCGTCGTCCGCCACGCGCGCTCCCTCCTCAGGCTGCGGATCACATCCTGCCGGATGAACAAAGGTCGTACCAATCAGTCGAAAGTAACAAGTAAGTAACGAGGTATTGCCAGGAGATCGCCCTGTAGTGGTCTTATGTCCGGGTAAGAGGTCCGATGAATGTGTGAGAGGTCGGACCACTCGAACGAGCAGGGGGTACGCCTACGTGAAGCTGCTGCGTGTCGGACCGGAAGGCGCCGAACGCCCCGCGGTCCTGGCCGAGGACGGCTCGCTCCTCGATCTGTCCGGCCTGACCCGCGAGATCGACGGCGACTTCCTCGCCACGGATCTGGAGCGGGCCAAGGCGGCGTACGCCGCGGGCGAGCTGCCGCCCATCCAGAACACCAAACGGATCGGCGCGCCGGTGGCCCGGCCCGGCAAGGTCGTGTGCGTCGGCCTGAACTACCGCGACCACGCGGAGGAGACGGGCGCGGACATCCCGGCCGAGCCGATCATCTTCATGAAGGCGTCGAACACGGTCGTCGGCCCGGACGACGACGTGCTCATCCCACGAGGCAGCGAGAAGACCGACTACGAGGTGGAACTGGCCGTCGTGCTCGGCGCCCGGGCCCGCTACCTCGACTCGCCGGCGGACGCGCGCCCCCTCATCGCCGGGTACGCGGTCAGCAACGACGTCTCGGAGCGGGAGTTCCAGCTCGAGCGCGGCGGACAGTGGGACAAGGGCAAGTCCTGCGAGACGTTCAACCCGCTGGGACCGCACCTGGTGACCGCCGACGAGGTCGACGACCCGCAGAGCCTCGGGCTGCGCCTCTGGGTCAACGGCGAGCTCCGGCAGGACGGCGACACCAAGAACATGATCTTCCCGGTGGACCACCTGATCTGGTACCTCAGCCAGTTCATGGTCCTGGACCCCGGCGACGTCATCAACACCGGGACTCCGGCCGGCGTCGCGCTGGGCAGCCCGGGTATCTCCTTCCTGCGCCGGGGGGACGTCGTGGAGCTCGAGATCGACGGCCTCGGGCGGCAACGGCAGAGGCTCGCATGAAGGTCATCGCACTCGAAGCCCACGACATCCGGTTCCCGACCTCGCGGCACCTCGACGGTTCGGACGCGATGAACCCGGATCCGGACTACTCCGCCGCGTACGTCGTGCTGCGTACGGACGAGGGTGCCGAGGGCCACGGGTTCACCTTCACGATCGGCCGCGGCACGGAGGTCTGCGTCGCCGCCGTCCAGGCGTACGCGCCGCTGGTCGTGGGCCTCGACCTCGACCTGTCCGACCTGGGCGGCTTCTCGCGGCGGCTGATCCACGACTCGCACCTGCGCTGGCTCGGCCCGGAGAAGGGCGCGGTCCACATGGCCGCCGCCGCGATCATCAACGCCGCGTTCGACCTGGCCGGCCGCGTCGCCGGCAAGCCGGTCTGGCGGCTGCTGGCGGACCTGCCGCCCGAGCAGATCGTCGACCTGGCCGACTGGAGGTACCTCACCGACGCCCTCCGCCCGGAGGAGGCCGTCGGCCTGCTGACGGCGGCCCGCGCGGGACGCGAGGACCGGGAGGCCGCCCTGCTGGCCACCGGCTATCCCGCGTACACGACCACGCCCGGCTGGCTCGGGTACACCGACGACAGGCTCGTCGCCCTCGCCCGGGAGGCCGTCGCGGAGGGCTTCACCCAGATCAAGCTGAAGGTCGGCGGCGACCTGGCCGACGACGTACGGCGGATGGAGCTGGCCCGCCAGACGGTCGGGCCCGACATCCGCATCGCGATCGACGCCAACCAGCGGTGGGACGTCGGTCAGGCGATCGAGTGGGTCCGAGCCCTCGAACCGTACGACCCGTGGTGGATCGAGGAGCCGACCAGCCCCGACGACATCCTGGGCCACGCGGCCGTGCGCCGCGCGGTCCGGCCCGTGCGGGTGGCGACCGGCGAGCACGTGGCGAACCGCGTCATCTTCAAGCAGCTGCTGCAGGCCGACGCGATCGACGTGCTGCAGATCGACGCCTGCCGCGTCGCGGGAGTGCCGGAGAACGTCGCGATCCTCCTGCTCGCGGCGAAGTACGGCGTCCCGGTGTGCCCGCACGCCGGCGGCGTCGGGCTGTGCGAGGTCGTGCAGCACCTGTCGATGTTCGACTACCTCGCCGTCAGCGGCAGCACGGAGGACCGCGTCATCGAGTACGTCGACCACCTGCACGAGCACTTCACCGACCCGGTGCGCATCCGCGACGGCCGCTACCTCGCGCCGGCGGCTCCGGGCATGTCGGCGCGGATCAGACCCGAGAGCCTGCGCGAATACGCCTACCCCGACGGCGCCGCCTGGAGGTCTTGACGTGGAGTTCGACGGCATCAGGGCGATCGTGACCGGAGGGTCCTCCGGCATCGGGCTGGCCGCCGCCCGCCTGCTCACCGAGCGCGGCGCGACCGTGAGCTGCCTCGACCTGACCGACCCGCCCGCCCCGCTGCACGGCGTACGGGCCGACGTACGGGACGACGCGTCGGTGCGCGCGGCGGTCGCGGCCGCGGTCGACCACCTCGGCGGCCTGGACGTGCTGGTCAACAACGCCGGGGTCGGCGCGCAGGGCACGGTCGAGGACAACGGCGATGACGAGTGGCGCGACGTCTTCGACGTGAACGTGTTCGGCATGGTGCGGGTGACCCGCGCCGCCATGCCGCACCTGTGCCGATCCGAGCACGCCGCGATCGTCAACACCTGCTCGATCGCGGCCACCGCCGGGCTGCCGCGGCGCGCGCTGTACTCGGCGACCAAAGGCGCCGTTCAGTCGCTCACCCTGGCGATGGCGGCGGATCACCTGCGCGACGGTATCCGGGTGACCTGCGTCAACCCGGGCACCGCCGACACCCCCTGGGTCGGCCGGCTGCTCGCCGCGACCGACGATCCGGAGGCGGAGCGGGTCGCCCTGGCGGCCCGCCAGCCGAACGGCCGGCTGGTCAGCCCGGAGGAGGTCGCCGCGGCGATCGCCTACCTGGCGAGCCCGCTGGCGTCGGCGACGACAGGAACGGCGCTGGCGGTCGACGGGGGCATGGCCGGCCTGCGACTTCGCCCAGAGAAATGAGGACGCGATGAAGCGAGAGGTGCTCGCGGCGGGTGCCGCGGTCGCGGCGGCCGCGGCGCTGGTCACCGGGTGCAAGAGCGGCAGCGGCGGCTCGTCCGGCGGCAGCGTCGTCGGAGTCGACTACCCCCGGTCGGACTCCGACTTCTGGAACTCCTACATCAAGTACGTCCCGCAGTTCGGCAGGCAGGACGGCCTGGACCTGAAGACCACCAACTCCGAGAACGACATCGCCAAGCTGACCGCGAACGTGCAGGCCCTCATCGGGCAGGGCGTGAAGGGCGTCGCGCTCGCCCCGCAGGACACCGCGGCGGTGGCGCCGACGCTGGACCAGCTGAAGCAGAAGAAGATCCCGGTGGTCACCGTCGACACGCGCCCCGACAAGGGCGACGTCTACATGGTGGTCCGCGCCGACAACCGCGCGTACGGCGAGAAGGCCTGCGGGTTCCTCGGCGACACGCTCAAGGGCAAGGGCAAGGTCGCCATGCTGGAGGGCGACCTGGCCTCCATCAACGGCCGGGACCGCACCGAGGCGTTCAACCAGTGCATGTCCCAGAAGTACCCGGGGATCAAGGTCATCGGCCTGCCCACCGAATGGAAGGGCGACGTCGCGGCCAACAAGCTGCAGACCGCGATCGCCGCGAACCCGGACCTGAACGGGATCTACATGCAGGCCGGCGGCGTCTTCCTCGCCCCGACCCTGAACGTCCTGAAGCAGAAGGGCATGCTCGTCCCGCCGGGGAACCCGAAGCACGTCACGATCGTGTCCAACGACGGCATCCCGGAGGAGCTGAAGGCGATCGCGGCGGGGCAGATCGACGCCACCGTCTCCCAGCCGGCCGACCTGTACGCGAAGTACGCGCTGTACTACGTCAAGGCCGCCATCGACGGCAAGAAGTTCGCCCCGGGCAGGACCGACCACGACTCGACGATCATCGCGCCGCGGCCCGGCCTGCTCGAGGACCAACTGCCCGCACCCTTGGTCACCAAGGACGGCGCCTACGCGGGCTCGCTGAAGGCGTCGGACCCGCAACTCTGGGGCAACCAGGTCAAATGAGCCTCTCCGCCAGCGCCGCGGCCGGCGTCCGGCCGGTCGCGGCGGCCCACAGGATCAGCAAGCGGTTCGGCGTGACCGTCGCGCTCGACGACGTGTCCCTCGCCGTGGGCGACGGTGAGATCCACGCCCTCGTCGGCCGCAACGGCGCCGGGAAGTCCACGCTCGTCTCGGTGCTCACCGGCCTCATCCCCCCGGACTCCGGAACGGTCGAGTTCGGTGGCGAACCGGCCCCGCCCCTCGCGGACCGCGAGGCGTGGCGGCGGCGGGTCGCCTGCGTCTACCAGAAGCTCACGATCATCCCGTCCCTGTCCGTGGCCGAGAACCTGTTCTTGAACAGGCAGGGCGTGAACAGGCAGGGCCGTGGCCTGATCTCCTGGGGCTCGCTGCGCCGCCGCGCCCGCGAGCTGCTGGACACCTGGGAGGTCGACGTCGACGTGCGGGCGCCGGCCGAGCGCCTCACCGTCGAGCAGCGGCAGCTCGTGGAGATCGCGCGGGCGCTGTCGCACGGGTCGCGGTTCATCGTCCTCGACGAGCCGACCGCCCAGCTCGACGGCCAGGCGATCGAGCGGCTGTTCGCCCGGATGCGCTCCCTGCGGGAGTCCGGGGTGACGTTCCTGTTCATCAGCCACCACCTCGACGAGGTGTACGAGGTCTGCGACACCGTCACCGTGATGCGCGACGCCCGGCACATCGTCACCTCCCCGGTGGCGGAGCTGCGCAAGGAGGCGCTGGTCACCGCGATGACCGGCGAGGCCACCGGGCTAAGCGACCTCGGCGCCGGCCGGCCCGCGCCGGCCCGCGACGCCGCGCCCGCGCTGACCGTCACCGGCCTCGGCACGCCGGGCGACTTCGAGGACGTGTCGCTGACCGTGGCGCCCGGCGAGATCGTCGGCCTGGCCGGGGCCGGCGGCTCCGGCAAGATGGCCGTCGGCGAGTCGATCGTCGGCCTGCGCCGGGCGGCCCGCGGAACGGTCGCGATCGGCGGTACGACGCCCCGCCCCGGCAGCGTGCCGGCCGCGCTGCGGGCCGGCCTCGGGTTCGTCCCGCAGGACCGGCACAAGGAGGGCCTGGTCCCCGGCCTGTCCATCGCCGAGAACGCCACGCTGACCGTCCCCGAGCGGCTGGGCCGCTTCGGGATCGTCGGGCCGCGGCGGCGCGGCGAACTCGGCGCCCGGGCCATCGCCGACCTGGACATCAAGGCGGCCGGGCCGGAGCAGCCGGTGTCCGCGCTGTCCGGCGGCAACCAGCAGAAGGTCGTCATGGCCCGCGCGCTCGCGGGCGATCCCCGGGTGCTGGTGCTCCTGCAGCCCACCGCGGGGGTCGACGTGAAGGCCAAGGAGACGCTGCTCGGCACGGCCGTCGCGGCGGCCGCCGGCGGCACGGGCGTTCTGGTCATCTCCGACGACCTCGACGACCTTCGCCCCTGCGACCGGGTGATCGTCCTGTTCAAGGGCGCCGTCGTCGCCGAGCTGCCGAGTGGCTGGGACGACCACGAACTGATCGCCGCGATGGAGGGCATCCGTGACTGAGACACCCACGGCCATGGCCGCGCCGGCCCGCGGCCGGACCACCGCGCCACGGCTGGCACGCCTGCGCGACCTCACGCTGGTACCGGCGATCATCGTGATCGTCATCGTCGGTTACCTGGTCAACCCGGTGTTCCTGCACTGGGACAACCTGGTCAACGTGCTGCAGCAGCAGTCGGAGATCTCGCTGCTCGTGCTGGCCGAGGCGCTCGTCCTCATCTGCGGGCGGATGGACCTGTCGCTGGAGTCGACGTTCGGCCTCGCGCCGGGGGTCGCGGCCTGGCTCGTGCTCGCGCCCGGCATCACGCACGGCACCGGCTGGCTGCCCGGCGCCTGGTCGATCCCGGTCACGCTCGCCGTCGGCGCCGTCATCGGCTGGATCAACGGCCTGCTGATCGTACGGTTCCGCCTGAACGGCTTCATCGTCACGCTGGGCATGCTGATCGTGCTGCGCGGCCTGCTGAAGGGCATCAGCGGCGGCAAGACGTTCTTCAACCTGCCGTCGTCCATGGTCTACCTGGGCAACGCCGTCTGGCTCGGCCTGCCCGCGTCGATCTGGATCTGCCTGATCCTGTACGCCCTGGCCATCGTCGTGACCGGTTACACCCGCTTCGGCCGGTCGCTGTACGCCATCGGCGGCAACGCCGACGCGGCCCGCGCCGCAGGCATCCGCGTCGACCGGGTGCTGTGGACCACGCTCGTGCTGGCGAGCCTCCTCGCGGCCCTCGGCGGCCTGCTGCTCACCGGCCGGCTCGCCTCCGTGGCGGCCGGCCAGGGCAACGGCGCGATCTTCACGGTGTTCGCGGCGGCGGTCATCGGCGGCGTGTCGCTCAATGGCGGCAAGGGCACGATCTTCGGCGCCTTCACCGGCATCCTGCTGCTGTACCTGATCCAGAACGTGCTCACGCTGGCCGGCGTCCCGGGGCAGTGGCTCGACGCGCTCAACGGTGCGATCATCCTGATCGCGCTGATCATCAGCAGGATCACGTCGGGCCAGGCACAGGAGTAGCAGTGGAACGCCGCAGACTCGGAAGGTCACCCGTCGAGGTGACGACGCTGTCGTTCGGCGGCGCGGCGATCGGCGGGCTCTACGCCCCGGTGTCCGACGCCGACGCCACCGCGGCCGTACGCCGCGCTCAGGAGCGCGGCATCGGGTACTTCGACACCGCGCCGCACTACGGCGCCGGGCGCGGCGAACGCCGCATGGGCGCCGCCCTGACCGGCGAGTACGTCCTGTCGACCAAGGTCGGGCGGCTCCTCGTCCCCCTCGGACCCGGGGAACCGCCCGAGCCGGAGGGGTTCGCCGACCCGCCGCCGTACCGGCGGGTCTGGGACTGGAGCGCCGACGGCGTCCGCCGGTCCCTGGAGGAGTCGCTGAAACGTCTCGGCGCCGACCGGGTGGACGTCGTCTACCTGCACGACCCGGACGACCACGAGGAGGAGGTGTACGCGACGGCGTACCCGGCGCTGGCCGCGCTCCGCGACGAGGGCGTGGTCGGCGCGATCGGCGCCGGGATGAACCGGACCCCCATGCTCACCCGGCTCGTCGAACGCCTCGACCTGGACGTCGTGCTGTGCGCCGGCCGCTACACCCTCCTCGACCGGTCGGCCGAGGAGGACCTGCTGCCCGCCTGCGCCCGGCGCGGCACCTCGGTCGTCGCCGGCGGCGTCTACAACTCCGGGCTGCTGGCCGGCGGAACCACCTACGACTACGCGCCGGCCCCGCCCGAGCTGCGGGAACGCGTCGCCCGGCTGGAGCGGATCTGCGCCGAACACGGCGTGCCGCTGCGCGCGGCGGCGCTGCGGTTCCCGCTCCGGCACCCGGCGGTGGCGAGCGTCCTCGTCGGCTGCCGCAGCGCGGCCGAGGTCGACGACAACGGCGACCTGTTCGAACTGGAGATCCCCGAGACGCTCTGGGAGGCACTGTGACCGACGTGGCGCTGGTCGACGCGCACCACCACCTGTGGGACACCGACCCGGTCGAGCTCGAGCACGGGCGAGGTCGAGGACCTGCCCGTCCGGCCGACGACCGGGACGCCGTGCCCGGCGCGACGGCCCGCCGCGGGTACGGACTAGGTTGAGTGTCATGCGGGTCGCACTCTTCGTCACCTGCGTGAACGACACGCTCTTCCCCGACACCGGGAAGGCGACCGTCCGGCTGCTGGAGCGGCTCGGCTGCACGGTCGACTTCCCGATCGAGCAGACGTGCTGCGGGCAGATGCACTTCAACACCGGCTACCGCGACGACGCCCGGCCGCTGGCCCGCCGCTTCACCGCGACGTTCGACGGCTATGACGCGGTCGTGGTGCCGTCCGGGTCGTGCGCCGCGATGGTCCGCGAGTGGTACCCCTCGCTCGGCGTCACGCCGCCGGCCGGCGTCTACGAGCTGTCGGAGTTCCTGGTCGACGTGCTCGAGGTCACCGACGTCGGCGCGTACTTCCCGCACACGGTGACCTACCACCCGACCTGCCACTCGCTCCGGTCGCTCAAGGTCGGCTCACGGCCTTTCGACCTGCTCTCCCACGTGCGCGGGCTCACCCTCGTACCGCTGGGCGGCGCCGAGGAGTGCTGCGGGTTCGGCGGCACCTTCGCGCTCAAGAACGCCGCCGTGTCCGCGGCCATGTGCGCCGACAAGGTCCGCAACGTGCTGGACACCGGCGCCGAGGTGCTCTGCGCCGCCGACAACTCCTGCCTCATGCACATCGGCGGCTCGCTGACCCGCCAGCGCACGGGCGTCCGCGTCCTCCACCTCGCCCAGATCCTCGCCTCGACCGAAGGAGATCCGGCATGAGTGAGCGGAGCGGGCGAGTCATGAGCACAGCGTCTCTGGTCACTTCTCCGACGAAGGAGGACACATGACGGCCACCTTCGTGGGGATGCCGGCCTTCCCGGAGGCGGCGACGCGGGCGGTCGGCGACGCGCAGCTGCGCCACAACCTGCGCAAGGCCACCCACACGATCCGCGCCAGGCGCGCGGCCGTCGTCGGTGAGCTGCCCGACTGGGCCGAGCTGCGCGCCGCGGGCGCGGCGATCAAGGACCGTACGCTCCGGCACCTCGACGTCTACCTGGAACGGCTGGAGTCCGCGGTCACGGCCGCCGGCGGCCACGTGCACTGGGCCGAGGACGCCGCCGAGGCCAACCGGATCATCGTCGACCTGGTCAGGGCGACCGGCGAGACCGAGGTCGTCAAGGTCAAGTCGATGGCCACCCAGGAGCTCGAGCTGAACTCCGCGCTGGCCGCCGCCGGCATCCGCGCGTACGAGACCGACCTCGCCGAGCTGATCGTGCAGCTCGGCGACGACCTGCCCTCGCACATCCTGGTCCCGGCGATCCACCGTAACCGCGCGGAGATCCGGGAGATCTTCAGCGACCGGATGGCCTCTTGGGGCCGTCCCGCGCCCGAGGGCCTGAAGGACGATCCCCGCGCCCTCGCCGAGGCCGCCCGGCTGCACCTGCGCGAGCGGTTCCTTCGCGCGAAGGTCGGCATCTCCGGCGCCAACTTCGCGGTCGCCGAGACGGGCACCCTCGTCGTCCTCGAGTCCGAGGGGAACGGCCGGATGTGCGTGACGCTGCCCGAGACGCTCATCTCGGTGGTCGGCATCGAGAAGCTCGTGCCGACCTGGCGGGACCTCGAGGTGTTCATGCAGTTGCTGCCCCGCTCGTCGACGGGGGAGCGGATGAACCCGTACACCTCGATGTGGACGGGCGCGACGGAGGGCCAGGAGTTCCATCTGGTCCTCGTCGACAACGGCCGTACGTCGGTGCTGGCCGACCGGGTCGGCCGCCAGGCGCTGCGCTGCATCCGCTGCTCGGCCTGCCTGAACGTCTGTCCCGTGTACGAGCGGACGGGCGGCCACGCGTACGGCTCGGTGTACCCCGGGCCGATCGGCGCGATCCTCACCCCGCAACTGCGCGGTCTCACCGGGCCGCTGGAGGAGTCGCTGCCGTACGCCTCGACGCTGTGCGGCGCGTGCTACGAGGTCTGCCCGGTCGAGATCAACATCCCCGAGGTCCTGCTCGACCTGCGCGCCAAGGTGGTGATGAAGGGCCACCACCGTGTGGAGCGCCTCGCGATGGGTGCCGCCCGTCGCGTCCTGGCCGACCCGAGGTGGCTGGCCGTGGCCCAGCGCTCGGCCGGCCGGCTGCGCCGCTGGACCCCGCGCCGCCTGCCCGGACCGCTGGCGGCGTGGTCGGACACCCGCGAGGTGCCCGTGCCGCCCCGCGAGTCGTTCCGCGACTGGTGGGCGCGGCGGGCGAGCGAGGAGGGGGATCGATGAGCTCCCGGGACCGGATCCTGGCCCGCGTCCGGGCGGCGCTCGCCGACGTCCCCCGCACGGAGGCGCCGGAGGACGCCGAGGTGCCGCGCGCCTACGACCGTGATCGGTCCGGCCCGGACGTCGTCGAGCTGCTGGTCGACCGCCTCGTCGACTACAAGGCGGTCGTGCACGAGGTCACCGACGTGGCGGCGGCGGTCGCGGACGCGCTGCGGAGGCGTGGCGCCCGCCGGGTCGCCGCGCCCGCCGGCGTCCCCGCCGAGTGGTTCGGCGAGGCGGAGGCGGTCCGGGACGACCCGGCCCTGTCCGCGGCCGACCTCGACGCCCTGGACGGCGTGGTCACCGGCTGCGCGGTCGCCATCGCCGAGACCGGCACGATCGTCCTGGACGGCGCCGCGGACCAGGGCCGCCGCGCGCTCACCCTGATCCCCGACCACCACCTGTGCGTCGTCCGGCGAGAGCAGATCGTCCGCACCGTCCCCGAGGCCCTCGAACGTCTCGACCCGTCCCGCCCGCAGACCTGGATCAGCGGCCCGTCCGCGACGAGCGACATCGAGCTCGACCGCGTGGAGGGAGTCCACGGCCCCCGCATTTTGGAGGTCCTCATCGTCCCGGCACGAACGGCCCGGTGACGGGCCGCGGCTCGGGTCGGTGCTGGTCACCGCTCTTCCAGCGGGGCGTCTTCGGTGCTGCCGTACATCGCCACCCGGTAGAACGCCGCGAGCGCGCCGTCGATGGGATGAGGCTGCGGCCTGCCCGAGGAGTCGAGTCGGTTCCACCTCTGCAGGTTCACCGCCAGGGACATCTGCCGCCTGCCGTCGGCGCGGGTCATGGCCAACGCGCCGGCACCCCAGACCGTGCCGCCGTGGCCCCAGAAGGTGCCCTGACCAGGAGCCTGCATCGGGTGCAGGCCGAGGCCGTAGTCGATCGTCTTCCCCTCTTGGGAGATGACCGGGACGGTGCGTTGCATCTCCGCCAGCGACGACCGGCCGACGATCTCGCCGGCGAGCAGCATGCCGAAGAAGCGGTTGAGGTCCGCGACGGTCGATATCAGCGAGGCCGCCGGCCCCACGAATGACATGTCATAGACGCTGTAGTCGCGCGGCGGGTCGATCATGCCCAACCACGCCTCGTAGATCCGCGAGTGCGGCCCGTCGATGTACGGCTCGGCCGGGAGCTCGGTGTCGCGGAGCCCGGCGCGCTCAATGACGTTCCGGGTGATGTACTCAACGGCCGTCGTGCCGGTCACCTGCTCCAGGAGTTCGCCGAGGAGCAGGTAGTTGGTGTTGGAGTACACCCCCGGAGTGCCCCCCGGCGTGCCGACGGCGGGTGCGGCGACCCCCATCTCGATCAGTTCGGTGGAGTGGAACCGGGTGAACCGGTGGTCGTCCAGGCTCTGCGGCCCGGTGTTCGCGAGGTCGGGGAACGCCTTGAGGGAGGGGTAGGCGTAAGGGAGGTATTCGGCGAGGCCGCTGGTGTGGTTGATCAACATGCGGATCGTGATCGCGTCACCGCGGTCGCCGGGTACCAGCCTCGGAAGGTAGTGGCCGATCGGCGTGTCGAGACCGATCTGACCGCTCTCGACCTGCTGCAGCACCGCGGCGGCGGTGAAGGTCTTGGTGATGCTGCCGACCCGGTGCCGCATGTCGGCGGTGACGGGACGACCGGTGGCGACATCGGCGACCCCGGCGGCACCGCGCCAGACCTGGTCGCCGTCACGCACCTCGGCGAACAAGCCCGGCATCCCGGCGCGGTGGACATTCTCCAGGGCGGCGTTCAGCTCGGCGGGATTCAGCGGGTTCTTCACGACATGTGTCCTCTCAGGTTCCGCAGGGCTTTCCGTGCGCGCCGTCCTCATTATGCACGCAGTGCGTGCAACGGCAAGTGCATCGATTATGCTTGAGCTCCGACGAGAGGGGTGAGATGACAGGTCGAAGGCGATGGTCGACCGAGGAGATCCTGGAGGCGGCGGCGGAGTTGCTGCGCACGAGCGACGCCGAGTCGTTCAGCGTGCGCAAGCTCGGCGCGGCGCTCGGGACCGACTCCTCCAGCCTCTACCGGCACTTCCGCACCAAGACCGAACTGCTGCGGGCGGTCGCCGACCGGATCCTCCTGGCCGCCATGGACGGCTACCGTGCCGAGGGCGACTGGAAACAGCGCATCACCGCCCTGGCCCTGCGCTTGAAAGAGGCCTTCGGCCGGCAACCGCAGCTCGCCGTGATCTGGGGACGCTACGCCTCAAGCGGCGCCGGGTCCCGGCTGGTCATGGAAGAGGTGCTGCAGGCCCTGCGGGCGTCCGGCCTGCCGGATGAGGAGATCCCGGCGCGCTACCACCGAATCGTGATCCTCATCGCCGCGTTGATCGCCTCCGAGGCCGGGGTCAGCACCATCGCCCCGAAGGAGTACGAACAGGGCGTGGAGCTGTTCCGCGTCGCGGTACTGGGCGCCGATCCCGAACGCTTCCCCGCCCTGGCCCACTTCGCCCGCGATCTCCGTCCCCTCGGGGCGGACCGCCACGCCGCGTTCGAAGAGCTCCTCGCCGCCCAACTCGCCCACATCGAGGCTGGAATCCCCTGACGCGGGGCGGTCATCCTGCCGAACACCGGTCGGGGCCGCCGCGCGGGCGATGCGGTGGGCATCGCCCCGGTCCGGCAGGTCTACTTGGCGCTGTCCTCGGCGAGGGTGTGGGCGACGAGGGCGTTGGCGTGCCCGTGTCCCAGCCCGTGCTCGGTCTTCAGCCAGGAGACGAGCTCCATGTGCTTGGTCAGCGGGGAGGAGCGGATCAGCTCCTTCCACTCGGCGATCGGGCGGCCGTACTTCTTCTCGATCGACGGGAAGTAGCTGGCGGGGCCCTTCACCGGTTCGGCCATGGCGATATGTCCGTTCTGTCCGTGCGTTGGAAGCTGGACAGTACCAGTGGAGGGCGATCGCTGGAGCGTGCTGTGCCTCCTCGCTCGGCAGCCGCCAGTGATCAGCGTTCCTTCGGTCACTCCGCCACCGTGCAGACCGTCCCGTTCAGGCGGAACGTCCCCGGGAGGACGTTCGGGCCGGTGTACGCCCCGACGAAGCCGATGTTGACGGTGGCGCCCGCGGCCAGCCTCCCGTTCGAGTCGAGGCTGGTGGCCTTGACGTCCCGGCCGTCCTGGGTCCAGGTGGCGTTCCAGCCGCTGCTCAGCTGCTGCCAGCCGGTCGGCCAGGTGAACGTCAGGGTCCAGCCGTCGATCGGGTCGGGGCCGTTGTTCGTGACGTCGACGCCGGCGACGTAGCCGCTGGCCCAGTCGTTCTGGTCGGTGAAGTGGACGGTGCAGGCACTGCTCGCCGGGCTGCCGGTGGTGAACGTGAGCGGCGGCGAGGCCCAGGACACCTTCCCGGCGGTGTCGCGGGCGATGACGTTCACCGTGTACCGGGTGCCGGGATCGAGGTTGCGGACCGTGAGCGAGGTGCCGGTGGTCTCGCCGAGTTCCTCGCTGATCGCGCCGTTCTGCCGGTACACCTCGTACTTGGCGACCGGGTGGGCGCCCGCGGCGGACGCCGGCCAGGAGATCGTCGCGGACCGGTCGGTGACCGCCGAGGCGGTCGGCCGCGCGGGCGTCGCGGGCGCTCCCGCGGGAGTGCTCGCCGGGTGCAGCACGAGCGTGGTCAGCGAGTACGGCGGCAGGGTCTGGCTCGTCGCGCTCCCGGTCCGCGCCGAGTGGACGGCGGTGTCGCCGTTCCCGAACGAGTACACGGTCGGTGCCGCGTCGGCCGGGGTGTAGCCGGCGTAGCCGATGCTCACCGGGTGCGCGTTGTCCGGGTCCTTGTTCACCAGCAGCACCGCGAGGTCCCCGTTCGGACGGCGCGCGGCGTGCGCGGTGACCAGGGCCTGGTCGGTGCCGGCCCGGACGAACTGGTCGCCGGGCCGGGCGAAGTCGTTCATCATGGACAGGCCGTGGTACGGCGCGAACGGCGTGTTGAGCGGCGGCTCGCAGGTCGCCCCGTCGGACGTGCAGCCGCCGCTGGAGAGCATGCCGAAGTCGCCGTAGTCGGTCTGGCCGGCCACCGTGGAGACCGTGCCGATCCCGTTGTGGACGTTCCACCAGTCGACCGTGAAGACGCCGTTCGCGAGCAGCCCGCTGTACGCGTCGGCCAGGAAGAGCGCGGCCGGCTGGGTGTCCTCGCCCACGCCCACGTTGGTCTCGGTGAGGCTGATGCCGATGCGGTCGGCGCCGTCCCCGGCGTACCGGGCGATCTGCCGCCGCAGCAGGTACATGGCGTCGTCGATCTGTTCCGGCCTGGCCAGGGCCTCGCCGGCCGTGGTGCCGCCCGGGTACCAGTGCACGTCCACGAAGTCGATCTTCGATCCGGCGATCGAGAGCACCGTCTGGTTCCAGTTCGCCGCGTCACCGTCGCCGACCACCGCGTCCGGCCAGTTCGCCGGCATGGTGAGCACGGCACCGACCTTGATCGTGGGGTCGACCGCCTTCATCGCGTCGGCGTACGCGACGACGCCGCCCGCGTACGCGGACGGGCTCTTGTCTGCGTGGTCGTCGGCCTCCCAGCCGGATCCGTAGTGGCCGTTTCCGTAGTTCTCGTTGCCGATCGTCCAGTACTTCGCGCCGTATCCCTTGGTCACGTTCGCGTACCGGACCCAGTCGGCCGCCTCCTCGGGCGTCCCGGTGCCGTAGTTGGCGATGACCATTGGCTGCGCGCCGACCCGCCGTACGGAGGCCATGAAGGTGTCGAAGTCGGTGTTCGGGGCGACGTAGCCGCCCGGCGCGGTGTTGGTCTTCCAGTGGTAGGTGTCCCCGTACGAACCGCCCGGATACCGGATCATCCGCACGCCGGCCGCCTGCAACCGGTCCGACACCGCGGTCGTGCCGAGTTCGGCGTCCCAGACCGCGTCATTGACGCCCAGCCCGGTCGCGGGCATGGTCGCCAGCCCCGCTCGCGCGTTCACGGTGACGTTCACGGGTGTGTCGGCCGCACTCGGGCCGGCCGAAGCGAGTCCGGCCGGTGAGACGGCCGCGACCAACGCTGTCAGCGCCGCGGCGACGGCGGGACGTAGGCGCATCCTCATCAGGGGTCCAATCACCGGTGATCAAGGTCGCCTCATGCTGAGATCCCACCTCGGCACTGTCAACGGACCTCAGGCGTGCCCGGTCCCCGCTGATATCCGGAGAAGTGAACGATCACTGGGGCGGTGGTGGCATCCCGCCTGGTACGGGAGCGGACGACCGTCGGTGGTTGCCGACCCCGGCCCGGACGACCGGAGTGGGCCGGGCATGAAACTTTCGCGCGTCACCCCAGGTCGCCGGGGCCACTCCGGCCAGGGCGTTGACCGTCTCGACACAGCGTCCTTAGCGTTCGCGTGTCCGGAATACCGGACGGAATCCCGGATACCGCGTGGGCCGTCCCACCCAGCCCGCCGCATCGTGAGGAGGACCGACGCGGTCATGAAGCTGAAGAGGAAGGGCGTGGCGACACTGCTCGCCACGCTGCTGGCCGCGGCCGGCGGGCTGGCGTCCATGCACAGCGCGTCGGCGGCGTCGCTGGTCGAGGTGACGAACTTCGGCAACAACCCGACGAACCTGCGAATGTACGAATACGTGCCGAACTCGGTCGCGGCGCACCCGGCGATCCTCGTGGTCTCGCACTACTGCACCGGATCGGGGCCGGCGATGTACTCGGGCCGTCCGGAGTTCCCCCAGCTCGCGGACAGATACGGCTTCATCATCATCTATCCCTCGGCGACCCGGAGCGGCTCGTGCTTCGACGTGTCGACCGCCGGCGCGCTCAAGCACAACGGCACCAGCGACCCGGCGGGCATCGTGTCGATGGTCCAGTGGGAGGAACAGCACCGTAACGCCGACGCGAACCGGGTGTACGCCACCGGCGAGTCCTCCGGCGCGATGATGACCAACGTGCTGCTCGGCGACTACCCCGACGTGTTCAAGGCCGGCGCGGCCTTCGCCGGGGTTCCGTTCGGCTGCTTCGCCACCACCGACGGCTCGCTGTGGAACAGCGCCTGCGCGAACGGCCAGATCAGCAAGACGCCGCAGCAGTGGGGCGACCTCGTCCGCGCCGCCTATCCGGGTTACACGGGGGCACGCCCGCGCATGGAGGTCTGGCACGGCACGGCCGACGCCACGCTGAACTACAACAACTTCGGCGAGGAGATCAAGGAGTGGACCAACGTGCTCGGCGTCAGCCAGACACCGAGTTACACCGACCACCCGCAGTCGTCGTGGACCCGCACGCGTTACGGAGGGACGGGCACCACCGCGCCGGTCGAGGGCATCAGCGTCCAGGGCGCCGGCCACGGTGTCTACCAGACCGGGATGGGCGAGCTGGCCCTGCGCTTCATGGGCCTCATCGGCGACGGCTCGACCCCTACGCCCACGCCGACCCCCACACCGACCCCGACCCCGACTCCGCCGGGCGGGCCGGGTCCCTGCGCGGTCAGTGACACGGTGAGCGCCTGGAACACCGGCCTGACCGAGAACATCACCATCACCAACACCGGCGGCTCGGCGATCAACGGCTGGTCCCTGGCCTTCACCCTGCCCGGCGGCCAGACGATCACCTCCGGCTGGAACGCCGGCTTCACCGGTTCGAGCGGCCAGGTGACCGCGACGAACGTCTCCTACAACGGCTCCCTGGCACCGGGCGCGTCGACCAGCTTCGGCTTCCAGGCCACCCACACCGGCGACACCGCCAAGCCGTCGGCCTTCACTCTCAACGGATCCGCCTGCACGGTCTCCTGACCGGAGGCCCCGAGAACGGCTGATCCCTGGCGCTCGCCGAGCGGAGACACAGGGCGACCGCCAGGGATCAGCGACCGTCCAGATGACCGCATTTTTGCTTGTTTCAAATGTGTATTTCGGTCATCAATAGGGCCGCTGGTCATGGTGCGGATTGAGCCCTGGGTCACTGTCGGGCCGAATCGCGGGATGAAACGATCACCCGAGTTTCGGCCTTTTCCCACCCCTATGTCCCAGGGAGAAAATGTGGCGCGTACCCCTGTTCGTGTCGCTTCAGTGCTGATTGCGGCCGGTGTCGTCGCGGCCGGCCAGCCGGCCGCCTTCGCCGCTCCGAAGGCTCCCACCGGTTCACCGAAGGTCGCGCCGCCCGCGACTTCGCAGGTCATCGAAGGCGGCCACCACTACAAGCTGCTCGCAGAGCCGCCGTCGGACGTCACCGCGGCGGCCCACGACTGGAAGACCATGTCCATCAAGGGCCAGAAGCAGAAGAAGAGCAACTGGTGTGGCCCGGCCGCGGCCGTCTCGGCCCTGACGTACCAGACGGGCGTCCGCATCTACTCGGACACCCAGAGTTATTTCGCGAAGAAGATGGCCACCGACAAGATCGGATTCACCTCGCCGATCGCGATGGGCCGCGAGATGACCAACTACATCAACTATTCGTGGAAGCGGAAGGGCACGAAGTACAAGGCGTACCGGAGCATCAAGAACGCGAACCTCTGGGACGGCGTGCGGGGCGCGTATTTCTACGGCAATGGGCCGGTCGTCATCACCGTGTACTCCAGGAAGAGCTGGTACCCGAAGGCGCCGAAGACCATGGCCCACTACGTGGTCATCTACGGCTTCGACGACACCACGAGCTGGGACGAGTCGACCTACCTCATCTGGGACCCCGCGTACGGCAAGCGCACGCTGAAGGCGACCCAGTGGCAGAAGATCGCCTACGCCGGCCAGTTCGTCGTCGCCTGGACGGGCCTCCCGTTCTGACGCGCGGCGACGGCTTGACCGGGGCTTGATCTCTGGCGTTCGCTGCGCCAAGAGAGCAGCGAACGCCAGGGATCAGCGGTCGAACCCCCGCTCTGGCGTGACGAAGAAGACGGCGCTCGTCGTGGCCGCCGACCCGGAGTCGTTGTCAGGTGGGACCCAAGTGAGGTGGATGTGTCGGCGACTATCGCTAAGGTTTATACGGTTGGCAGTGTTGACTCGGCAAGGGATTGTGTTAATGCAGCGGCACTTAGCCATACTGCTGCTACTTCGACACACTGATCGTTCTGTGTTTGGGTCAGAGTGGCCTTACGCCAGGCGGCGTTTCCGAGGTCCGTTGCGATCGTCGCCATCGAAACCCTCTCCACTTACCGGAATGACTCCGCGATCGCGCTAATGAGGTCGGCCGATTCGGCAATGCCCAGGGCTGATGCGCAGAGATGGTCGAATCCCAGAGTAGCCGCCTGTACGTCTGCTTCGCGGTCGAGGAAAAGCGTGCCCGCGAGGGTGTCGACGAAAACAACGTCGCGGTCCTGAGACTCCGGGAACGAGAAGATTCCAAACGAGCCGGGAAGCGACGCATGCGGACCGACGCTATAGGGAATCACCTGGATGGTGACATTGCAGTGACGCGCCTCTTCAGTGAGGTGTACGAGTTGCTCTCGCATGATCTCTGGACCGCCGATGACTCGTCGCAGCGCGGCTTCATCGAGTACGACCCAGAGAGCAAGGCGCCCATCCATGGAAAGGATCGCCTGGCGCTGCATGCGTAGCTCGACGCGGCGTTCGACTTCCGCTTCGTCGAGGTCGAGTGGTCCGCTGCGGGTGATGATGGTTCGGGCGTAGTCGGGGGTCTGGAGAAGGCCGGGGATGGCCAGAGCCTGGAAGATGCGAAGACCTGAGGCGGCGGTCTCCAGGTCGATGACGGTGGCGTACTCCTTGTCCAGCAGGTCGCTGTAGGGCTGCCACCAGCTCTTTTCCTTGGACCGGCGGGCGAGGGTGATGAGGCGATCGCGGGTCTCGCCGGGGCCTGCGCCGTACAGGTCGAGCATGGCGGCGACGTCGCTCCAGGTGACCGAGATGCGGCCGTTCTCGATGCGGGAGATCTTGGAGTTGGACGCCCAGCCGAGGCGTTCGGCGGCCTCATAGCTGGTAAGGCCGGCGGCCTCGCGGAAGCGGCGCAGCTCCGCGCCAAGCCGACGACGACGGGCGGTGGGGGATGTCTGTCGCATGCTGGGGCTCCTCCCAAAGAATCTTGGAGTTAACGACTCAAAGCAGTTGCAGGATTACGGACAGCTACCGCATGCTCATGGCTATGCAGGATACCGCTCTATGCCGCGTCATGCTGCGTCGATGGGCGGACAAGCTCCTCTTTCGGGGCTTGGTGGCCGTACCGGTCACCACCAGCTGCGGTACGGAGCTGCTGCGGGTGAACCGCGGCCGACGCGTGTTGTTCGTCGCGTGCGTGCTCACATCCGACGGTCGCTGGGCGTACATGTGGCAGCGGGGATATGCGCTGACCGACGACCGGCGCGCGCCGGTGATGATCCAGAAGGAGCTGGTGTGGTTCAGACGCTGACAGAAATCCTCCCCGGCACGCCGGATCAGGTCCGGAGGGTGCGGCGCATCGTCGGCGCCGCGCTCGGTGCCGCTCACCCATGCCTCGACGACGCCGTCCTGCTCTGCAGCGAGACGACGACGAACGCCATAACCCATTCCGACAGCGGGACGGAGGGCGGGACGTTCACGTTGTGCGTGGAGTACACCGACGCCTGGGTGCGGATCAGCGTCCGCGATGACGGTTCGGCCAGGCTTCCCTGCTGGTGCCGGGCCGGTCGCGATGCCACCAACGGGCGGGGAATCGAACTCCTGGACAATCTCGCCGACCGCTGGGGCGTCCTCCGCCAGGGCGCCGGCAACACCGTGTGATGCGAACTCGAGCAGTGCCCGTCATCGGCTCAGAGCCGCGAATCGCTTGGAGAGCCGGCCTCATGATTCGGGTAACTCAGTCCGGCCATGACGGGCTGGCTGTAGACGCCACACGCACAGGCGCTGAAGTCTTCATCGCCTACAGCCTCGCGCGGGTCATCCCGTGAGGGCTCAGCGCCTCTTACCGTCGACGAGCGCTCCGGCGGATCATCCTCCCGGAATGCTACTCACAGATCTCTGGCGTTCACTGAGCCAAGAGCGCAGTAGACGCCAGGGATCAGCGACCGGGCACGTATCTCTGACCGGTCCGCCGCTCCTCGGTTCTCAGGGGAGGGGTGGTGCCTTGCGGGCGGAGCCGCGGTAGGTGGCGGCGTCATAGCGGCGTTCGCCCTCGTCGAGTTTGGCGTGCGCGGCCTCGATCAGGTCGACGCCGAGCAGGTCGGCCAGCCGGACCAGGTAGACCACCACGTCGGCCAGCTCCGAACGCATTCGTCCCGCCGCCTCCGGATCGCGCATCACCCGAGCCGACTCCTCCGGGGTCAACCACTGCAGCTCGGCCAGCAGTTCGCCGACCTCACCGGCCAGTGCCATGGCGAGATTCTTCGGAGTGTGGAACTGCTCCCAGTCCCGTGCGGCGGCGAAGCCCCGCAGCCGGTCCGCCAGCTCTTCCAGTGCCGTCGTCACCCGCCCACCGTACGAGGTCCGCGACGGCCCGTCCTCGCCGCGAGGCGTACGGCACGGAACCCGGCCGGGCTCTGTCTCGTCCTACCGACATGGCGGTGATCTCTCGCCGGGTGGGTAGGGACCGGCCGGATCGCCCTCGAGACGGTGAGGTGGATGGATGCTGACACTGGCCGATGAGCTTCTGCTGCTGGCGCTGCGCGAGGAGGACGGCAGCGCCCTGATCGGGTCCGCCGAGCTGGACTGCGGGGTGGCCGGCGCGTTGCTGGCGGAGCTGGCGCTCGCCGAGCGCGTGCGGCTCGTCGACGGGCGTGTCGTCGCGGCCGACCGGTCTCCGCTCGGCGACCCGGACCTCGACGGTCTCTTGGCGAGCATCACGGCGGACGGCAAACCACGCAAGGCCGAGCAGTGGGTGAGCAGGACGCGCCGGGATCAGATCCGCAAGCGGCGGCTGGGCCGCCTCGTGGCGATCGGCGTCCTGGAGGAACGGGAGCACAAGTTCCTCTTTTTCAAGCACACCACCTTTCCGGAGCGCGATCCGCGACCCGAACAGGAGCTCCGCGCCCGGCTCCGGGCGGTGCTGGACGGCGCTCCGGCCGACGAACGGTCCGGCGCCCTGCTCGCGATCGTCCACGCCTGCCGTCTCGACCGGAAGGCGTTCCCGGACGTCGACGGGAAGGTCCTGCGTCGGCGCGTCAAGGAGATCACCGAGGAGCAGTGGGCGGGGCGGGCCGTGGCGAAGGTCATCGCGTCGATCCACGCGGCGGTGATGGCCGCGACGTCCGCGGCGGTCGTCGCGAGCAACGCGGCCACCATGTCCAGCGGCTGAGCGACTCGGAGCGCCCGGCGCCGGTCCGGAGGGCGGGACACGGGGCAGACTCAGTCCCATGAGGGAGCTCGCCGAGCTGCGGGTCGCGGAGTGGCAGCGGTTGCTCGCCGCGGCGCGACGCAGGCTGGAACGGACCGGCGGGGAGCCGGTCGGCTCCATCGGGCTGACCGACCCCTCTGACGCCGAGCGCCGGATCGTCGACCTGATCACCGACCGGTACCACGACGGGTCCAGGGCCCGCCGTGTCACCGTCTCCCTGGGCGAACTCGACCGCATGCTGCGCCGGGCGTACGGCACCGGCCTGCTGGCCGCGCTGGCCCGGATCGACGCGCCGGGGCGCACGGCGGGTATGGCCGCCGCGCTGCAGGCCGCGTTGCGGGGCCGGCACGCGGGCGAGGGGTGGTATTCGGCGTGGCTCGGCCAGGTCTCGCGGGACGGCACCGCCGCCCGGCTCGTACGGCAGGGGCAGGGCGACCTCCTGGCCCGGGCCGCGGCCGTACTGGACCGGCTGCCCGCCAGTGACGTGCCGCTCCCGGTGCTCGCGGAATGGGCGACCGGCGACGCGACGGCGCTGTACGCCACTCCGCTGGCCGACCTGGTGCTGCGGGCGCTGCGGCTCTGGCAGGGGGCGTCGCCGCCGTCCGACCGCGCGGCCGAGCGCAGGATCTGGAACGACGCCGGCGTCCTCGTCGACGACCTGACCAGCCAGGTGCTGGTCCTCAACCTGCACGTGGCCGAAGAGCACACGGTCGCCCGGTGGCTGGATGAGGCGGCGGTCGCGGGGTTGCCGTTCCGGGTCACGCTGCAGCAGCTGATGAGCGGTCCGCTGACGCCGCAGGCGCGGGAGATCTTCGTGTGCCAGAGTCCGGCGGTGGTCCGCGCGGCGGCCGCCCGGATGGGGGCGCGGTGCGCCGCGCTCGTGTGCACGGAGGGCCGGGCGTCCGTGGCCTGCCGCCGTCTCCTCACCGCGGCGGCGGTCGCCGGGGCGCGGATCCGGTGGCACGGCGACTTCGACTGGGCGGCCCTGCGCATGACGGCCGCGGCCGTCCACCGGTACGCCGCCCTGCCGTGGCGCATGGGCGCCGAGGACTACCTGGAGGCCGTGCGGATCGGCCGCGATCCGCTGCGCGGCGTCCGTGCCGCCACCCCCTGGGACGAACGCCTCTCGGCGGAGATGGCCAGGGCGGGACACGCGGTCCGCGAGGACCGCCTCGTCTCCGTCCTCCTCGACGACCTGGAGCCGGGCGCCGCCCTCTAGGTCCGGGGTCCCGGTTCGGATGGGGACCGCGGACTCTAGCCGGGACGGCCCGAAAAACCCATTCTTGGTACAGGGTCTTCGGCCACGGTTCGAAGACAGAGGGCCGCGTCGGTCCGGCGACGCGGCCCTCTTCTCATGCCTCAGCCCTCGTCGAGGGAGCCCTCCCAGGCCCACGCCAGGGCGCGGGGGAGTCCCCAGTGCCCGAGCGGGGTGAGGCGCCGGTGCTCGTCCAGCGCGCCGACGGCCTCCCAGACGGGCACGATCAGCTCGAAGCCCTGCTCGACCGGTTCGCGGTCGTCCGGGTCGTAGGAGCCCTCGATCTCCGGGCAGCGGTCCGCGTACGAGAACAGGTCCTCCGGCCAGGCCCGGGCGCCGACGCCGGCTCTGGCCAGGCCGATCACCGCCCCCGCCCAGTCGGCGTGCTGCAGGGTCATCAGCGCGCTCTCCTCGTGGGTGCCGAGCCCGGACTCGCCGTTCATGGCGATCAGCGCCCCGGCGGCCTGCGTCCACAGGATCTCGTCGTCGGCGGGCGGCCGCCCGCGCCAGCCGGCGGCCGCGGCCAGGTGGCGGTAGGGCCACTCCTTGAGCCCGCCACGGATGCTTTCGGCGGCCGGGCGCAGGTGCTCGGCGGGAACTGCGGTGGCAACCACCTCGGGCAGTGCGTCCCGGAGGATCTCCACCGCCGCACGGTCGGCCTCCTGCCACTCGCGCAGGAACTCGTCCGCGTCGAATTCGAGGAGGTCGTCGTACCCCTCCACTTCGCTCGTCGGGAGCCGTGTGACGTTGTCGTCCTTGTCGCTCACGACACGACTGTACTGGCGTTCCCGAGCGCTGATCGCAGGTTGCGGAACCCGCGGACGCACTAAGAGCCCGGACGCAGCAGCGGGAAGGTGATCGTTTCGCGGATGTTGCGGCCGGTGAGCGTGATGAGGAGCCGGTCGACGCCCATGCCGAGACCGCCGGAGGGCGGCATGCCGTACTCGAGGGCGCGCAGGAAGTCCTCGTCCAGGTCCATCGCCTCCGGGTCGCCGCCGGCGGCCAGCAGCGACTGCTCGGTGAGGTTGCGGCGCTGGATGATCGGGTCGATGAGCTCGGAGTACGCCGTGCCGAGCTCGAGACCGAAGACGATGAGGTCCCACTTCTCGGCGAGCCGCGGGTCGTCGCGGTGCGGACGGGTGAGCGGCGAGGTGGCGGCCGGGTAGTCGCGGACGAAGGTGGGCGCCTGCAGCGTGTGCTCCACCAGCGACTCGAACAGCTCCTGGACGAGCTTCCCCTGCTCCCACGCCGGGTCGTACGCGAGGCCGACCCGGTCGGCGTGCTTCTGCACCGTGCGCAGCGAGGTGCCCGGCGTGACCTGCTCGCCGAGCGCGTCGGACACCGAGCCGTACACCGTGATCTCGCGCCACGGCTCGCCGAAGTCGTACTCCACGCCGTCGCGGACCACCACGGTCGTGCCGGTCGCCGCGCGGGCCGCGTCGGTGACGAGCTCGCGGGTCAGCGCGGCCATCGTGTCGTAGTCGCCGTACGGTTCGTACGCCTCCAGCATCGTGAACTCGGGGTTGTGCCGCGGGGACACGCCCTCGTTGCGGAAGTTGCGGTTCAGCTCGAACACCTTGCCCGCGCCGCCGACGAGCAGCCGCTTGAGGTACAGCTCGGGCGCGATCCGCAGGAAGAGGTCCATGTTGTAGGCGTTCATCTTGGTGGTGAACGGCCTGGCCGCCGCGCCGCCGTGCACCGGCTGCAGCATGGGCGTCTCGACCTCGAGGAAGCCCTCCTGGCGCAGGCGGTCGCGCAGGGCCGTGATGACCTCGCCGCGCATCCGCAGCATGCGCCGGCTCTCGTCGCCCACGATCAGGTCGACGTACCGCTGCCGGACCCGGGTCTCGTCGGACAGGGCCTTGCCGGGTGCGCTGAAGCCGCCCGGGAGGGGGCGCAGGCACTTGGCGGTGAGGGTCCAGGAGGAGGCCAGCACCGACAGCTCGCCGGTACGGGAGGTGACGACCTCGCCGCGCACCCCGACCTGGTCGCCCAGGTCGATCAGCTGCTTCCAGGCCCGCAGGGCCTCGGCGTCGACGACGTCCGCGGCGAGCATCACCTGCAGGTCGCCGGTCTCGTCGCGCAACCGGGCGAAGATCAGCTTGCCGTGCTCGCGGGCGAGCATGACCCGTCCGGCGATCGCCACCTGCTCGCCCGTGTGCGTGTCGGGGGCCAGCTCCCCGAACCGCTCCCGGACCTCGGCCGCGGTCGCGGTGCGCTCGAAGCCGAGCGGGTAGGGCTCGATGCCGGCCTCGCGCAGCCGGTCGAGCTTGGCGTGGCGCACCCGCTCCTGCTCGGACAGGCGTCGCGTCGGAATCCGGGCGGCGTCCGCGGACTCCTCGATCTCCCTGATCCGCTCGACGAGCGCCGGGGACGGCGTGGGCGTGTGGAGGCGGGGACCGAACGGCGTCGGCAGGAAGCCCTCGGCCCGGGCCATGGCCAGGCCGATCCGGATCAGCTCGCGGTTCTGCTCGAAGCACACGAAGCGCGGCGTCCACACCGGGTTGTACTTGGCGTTCGCCAGGAACAGCGACTCGAGCTGCCAGAACTTCGAGGCGAAGGACAGCAGCCGGTAGGCGAGCCGGCTGACGGGCCCGGCGCCGATCGCCGAGCCGCGTTCGAACACCGAGCGCAGCATGGCGAAGTTCAGTGAGACCCGGGTGACGCCGATCACGGCGGCGTTCTCGGCCAGCTTGGCGACCATGAACTCGTTGAGGCCGTTCTCGGCGTCGCGGTCGCGGCGCATCAGGTCCAGGGACAGGCCGGGCCGGCCCCAGGGGACGAAGCTGAGCAGCCCGCGTCGCCGCCCGACGCCGTCGAACGCCTCGACCATCACGCAGCGCTCGTCGGTCGGGTCGCCCAGGCGGCCCAGCGCCATGGAGAACCCGCGCTCGGTGTGGCCGTCGCGCCACCGGTCGGCGTCGGCGATCAGCTCGGCCATCTCCTCGGCGCCGATCGCGCCGTGCCGGCGGACCCGGACGGTGTAGCCGGCCCGCTCCACGCGGCGGACGGCCTGCCGTACCTGGCGCATGTCGCGGCCCTCGAGGTTGAACTCGCGCAGGTCGAGGATCGCCTCGTCGCCGAGCTCCAGGGCGTCGAGCCCGCACCGGCCGTACGCGGCGGCGGCCCGCTCGCTCGCGCCGATCACGCCGGGGATCCAGGCGTGCGCGCGGCACTCGGCGAGCCACTCCTTGATGGCGGCGTCCCAGGCCTCCGGGTCGCCGAGCGGGTCGCCGGCGGCCAGGGAGACCGAGCCCTCGACCCGGTAGGAGATGCCGGCCCGGCCGTTGGGGGCGAAGATGATGTCCTTGTCGCGGCGGAGCGCGAAGTAGCCCAGGGAGTCCTGCTCGCCCCACTCGGCGAGCAGGGCGCGCGCCGGCAGCTCCTCGTCGGGCGTGAGGACGGCGAGCCGCTGACCGGGCCGGAACAGCGCCCACACCGTGGTCACGAGCAGGCCGCTGCCGAGCACGCCGAGGATGCCGTCGACCCAGCCGGGCACGTTGACGTGCAGTTCCTCGCCGCTGACGCCCGCGCCGAGGAGCGTCTGCAGGCCGGCGTAGACCAGGTGCGTCCACTCGGCGCCGCGCGCGTCGCGGTCGGTCAGGAAGACCAGGCTGGTGCCGATGACGCCGCCGACGATGAGCAGCCCGGTGAACACCAGGAGGGCGAGCCGCCGGTTGGCACGGTCCGGCAGGGCGGAGAACTGCCCGCGCGCGGCGACGAGCAGCACCACGACGAAGCCGAAGGCGACGGCCGTGGCCAGCTCGCTCCCGCCGCCGGCGAGGCCGGCGAGGGCCCACACGCCGAAGAACAGCAGGAAGAAGACGACGCTGATGCGCCAGGCGGCCTTCTTGCGCCGGCGGACGCCGACCGACAGCAGGATGAGCAGCAGGCCGTACGGGAGGCTGGAGTACCAGCCGAAGTAGTTGATCGAGCGCAGCACCCAGATGCCGGACAGCCACTGGATGAGCCCGGACGACAACCACGCCAAAACCGACAAAACCCCCGAAACCCGGAGGTACCAGAACAAGGCGGTAGGTACGGCCTCGACGACCCGCTGCCATGTCTGGGTCACCGTCGTCCTCATCGCGCCCCCGTCGTCATGCCGTACATTCTTTCTTTGTACCGGGGATTAGGTGAGCGTCAGGCCAAATGAACGCTCCTCCTGTCGGTATCGTGCATGGACTATGCCGGAAAAACCCCTTCTTGCCCAGCGTTACCGCCTGCTCACTGAAGTAGGTCGTGGTGGCATGGGGACGGTCTGGCACGCCCGAGATGAAGCGCTCGGCCGCGACGTCGCCGTCAAAGAGGTGATCCTCCCGCACGGGTTCTCCGACGAGGAGCGGGAGATCCAGCACAAGCGGACCTTCCGCGAGGCGCGCACCGCCGCCCGGCTCAGCCATCCCGGCGTCGTGGCCGTCTACGACGTCGTCGAAGAGGACGGGCGCCCCTGGATCGTGATGGAGCTGATCCGGGCGCGCTCCCTCGAGCAGATGATCAAGCAGGACGGGCCGCTCTCGCCCAGACGCGCCGCCGAGATCGGGCGGCAGATGCTGAGTGCCCTGATGACCGCCCACGAGGCGGGCATCCTGCACCGCGACGTGAAGCCGAGCAACGTGCTGGTCATCGACGGGCGGTCGATCCGCGCCGTGCTGACCGACTTCGGCATCGCGCGGGCGCAGAGCGACGCGACGCTCACCCAGACCGGCATGTTGATCGGCTCGCCGGCCTACATCGCCCCCGAGCGGGCCAAGGGCCGCCAGGCGGTGCCCGCCTCCGACCTGTGGTCGCTCGGCGCCACGCTGTACGCCGCCGTGGAGGGCAAGTCCCCGTTCGAGCGGACCGAGGCGATGGCGAGCCTGGTGGCCGTGCTCACCGAGGAGCCGCCGTCCGCCCCGCACGCCGGGCCGCTGGCCCCCGTGATCGCCGGTCTGCTCCGGAAGGAGCAGGAGACGCGGCTGACCGCCACCGAGGCCGCCGTCATGCTCGACCGGATCATCATGGACGACCGGTCGGGCTCGACCCGGGTGCTGGAGACGGCCGGCGCCCAGGCCGCGGCGACGACCCGGATGGACACCGACGACGCCTCGGACATGCCGGTCACCGGCCAGGTCCTGACCCCGTCGGACCCCGGCGAGACGCTGACCGATGACCCGGCGGCCGAGGACACGCCGATCGACGAGCCCGGGCGCGGGCACGGGCCGGCGATCGAGGACATCCGGCCGGTCTGGCTCTCGGGCCGGCACGGCAACCTGGCGATCGCGGCCGTTCTCGCACTGATCGTCATCGGTCTGATCATCCTTACCTTGGTGCGGTGACTCGCCGCAAACGATGCTGATCCGTCATCACTGATCGGTATCGTCCTCAGCTATGCCACTGGGGGAGGGTTTCGTACTCGGCCATCGCTACCGGCTGCTCTCGCACATCGGGCGAGGCGGCATGGGCACCGTCTGGCACGCCCATGACGACCTCCTCGCGCGCGACGTCGCCGTCAAGGAGGTCCTCTTCCCACCCGGGCTGACCGACGACGAGCACAAGGTGATGTACGAGCGCACGCTCCGTGAGGCGCGCTCGGCGGCCCGGCTCAACCATCCGGGGATCGTCACGGTGCACGACGTCGTCGAGGAGGACGGCCGGCCCTGCATCGTCATGGAGTTCGTCCGGGCGCGCTCCCTGCAGGAGGTCATCGACGAGGACGGCCCACTCCCGCCCGCCCAGGTGGCCGAGATCGGTGCGCAGGTGCTGGCCGCCCTGCGCACCGCGCACGCCGCGGGCATCACCCACCGGGACGTCAAGCCGGCCAACGTGCTGCTCGCCGGGGCGGCGGACGAGCCGGTCTCCCGCTCGACGCGCGTCGTCATCACCGACTTCGGCATCGCGACGATGGAGGGCGACTCGACGCTGACCCAGACCGGCCTGATCATGGGCTCGCCCGCCTACATCGCCCCCGAGCGGGCGCGCGGCGACAAGGCCTCACCGGCCTCCGACCTGTGGGCGCTCGGCGCGACGCTCTACGCCGCGGTCGAGGGGCAGTCGCCGCACCACCGGCCCGAGGCGATGGCGGCGCTCACCTCGGTGATCTCGGAGGAGGCGCCCGCGCCCCGGAACGCCGGGGCGCTCGCGCCGGTGCTCATGGGCCTGCTCGACAAGGACCCCGCCCGCCGCCTGACGGCGGACGAGGCGGCGGCGGGCCTGACCCGTGCCGCGCAGGGCACCCGGCCGCTGCCCGCCCCCGGCCCGGCGACGGGCGGCAACGGCGCGGATCCCGGACACGAGCGGCCGCCGGCCCCCTGGCGTCTCGCCGCCGAGGCCCCACCGCCGCCGAGCCATCCCTCCGCCGCCATGGCGGACCCCGAGGCCGACGGGCGGGCTTACGGCCCGGCCACGGTGAAGGATCCCGCTCCGTCCGGCGCCGGCCACCCGGATCCGAGCGGTCCGCCGCCCGGCGTGACCGGTCCGATGAACTCCGCCGGCGCCGCGCACGACGAGACGTGGATGCGCGCCTACGACCGGCCCGGACAGGCGCCGGCCGGGGGCGGGCGCGGTCGCGGGCGGACGGTCGCCGCCGCCGTGGGGGCCGTCCTCGTCGTCGCCGCGCTCGCCGTGGGGCTGCTGATCTACTTCTCCCACGATGGGCGCCCGTCCGCGAAAACGCCGCCCACCACCTCGCCGTCCACGAAGGCGAGCCAGTCGCCGACCAAGGGCACGTCCTCGCCCCGCAAGACGATCCCGGCGGGCTACCACCAGGTCACCGCCCAGGACGGATCGAAGCTCATGGTGCCCAAGGGGTGGGAGCACGAGATCAACCGTGCCCAGTCCGAGAAATGGCAGGATCCCCGGACGGGGAACCACATCCAGCTGGACACCATCCCCTGGGGAACGGACGACCCGGTGGAGCACTGGAAGATCTTCGGGAGGGACGCGCCGCGGAACCTCAAGGCGTTCCAGTGGGTCGTCCAGCCCCATCCCGAGACGGTGCACGGCACGGAGGGGGCCAACGCGGAGTATTCCTGGACCTACGGCAAGTACGGGAAGGTCTACGCCTTCGACTCCGGGTTCACCCTGAACGGCCGGCAGTACTCCCTCATGTCCGCCGGCGGGAATCCGGGTGCCGCCGGAGTCCGGTTCGACAAGGCGCTCGCGTCCTTCCAGCCCGGCGCCGGGTGACGCTCGCCCCGCGATGCGGCGGTGAGAGTCCGCCGCCATTTTTCTCACATTGAGTAATCGATCAACACTCTCTGTCACGATGTAAGGCGCAGGTGAGGCGAGACACTTCGTGAAGGGAGCTCCCGTGCATACGACTGTGCGGGCGGCCTATCCGGCGGACCGCACCGCCGTGGCGCAGGCGCGCGGGTTCGTCCGGGACACGCTCATCGCGTGGGGCGCCGAGGACGCGCTCGACGACGCGGTGCTGCTGACGAGCGAACTGGCGACCAACGCCATCACGCACGCCGGCACCCCGTTCGAGGTGGTCTGCCGCGTGGACGACTCCTCCGTACAGGTGGAGGTGGTGGACCGCGACCCCGCGCGGCTGCTTCCAGCCCCCCGCGAGGCCGACGACCTCAGCGTCAGCGGCCGCGGGCTGCTGATGCCGATGCTGCTCGCCGCCGCCTGGGGCGTGTCGTACGCGGCCGGGTCCAAGACGGTCTGGTTCCGCCTGGCCACCCGGTCGGCGTCGGCCTGGGCGCCGGCGCCATGCGAATGCGTCACGCCGGTGCGGTGACCGTACGCCCGTCCCCGCCGCGCCGCATCCCGCGGTCGCGCCCCGCCGCCGCGGTGACCGGGCGCCCGTCCCCTCGGTGCCGCATCCCGCGGTCGCGTCGCGCCGCCGCGGTGACCGGGCGCCCGTCCCCGCCGCGCCGCGTCCCGCGAGCGCGCCCGACCGGTACGGACCGGCCCATGGCCGCCGGCCGTCGCGTTCTACTGCAGCCATCCCGGCTTGACCAAACCCGTCTCGTACGCCATCACGACGAGCTGGGCGCGGTCGCGCGCGTGCAGCTTCACCATCGTGCGGCTCACGTGGGTCTTGGCGGTCGCGGGGCTGACGACCAGGCGTCCGGCGATCTCCTCGTTCGACAGCCCCTCCGCCACCAGCGCCATGACCTCGCGCTCCCGGTCGGTCAGGCCGCGCAGCTCCGCCGCGGAGCGGGGCTTCCTCGCCTTGGCGGCGAACTCCGCGATGAGGCGCCGGGTCACGCTCGGCGACAGCAGCGCGTCGCCGGAGGCGACCTCCCGTACGCCCCGGATCAGGTCGGTCGGCTCGGTGTCCTTGACCAGGAAGCCGCTCGCCCCGCCGCGGATCGCCTCGAAGACGTACTCGTCGAGCTCGAACGTCGTGAGGATGACGACCCTGGTGTCCGTCAGCCGCCCGTCGTCGACGATCTCGCGCGTCGCGGCCAGACCGTCGAGCACCGGCATCCGGATGTCCATCAGCACGACGTCGGGGCGCTCGCGCCGGGCCAGGCGTACGGCCTCGGCGCCGTCCCCGGCCTGCCCGACGACCTCGACGTCGGGCTGCGCGTCGAGCAGCGCCCGGAACCCCGCCCGGACGAGGGCCTGGTCGTCGGCGAGCAGTACGCGGATCAATCGTGCTCCTTGTCCCGGGCGGGTGTCCCCGCGTGCTGATCGTCGGGTGTTCCCGCGTCGTCCCGGCCGGGTGTTCCCGCGTGCTGATCGTGGGGTGTCCTCGCGTCGTCCGGAGCGGACGTCCCCGCCCGCGTGCCGTCCGCGGGCACCGGGAGGGTCGCGCGCACGCGGAACCCGTCGGTGCCCGGCCGCGGCCCCGCCGTCATCTCCCCGCCGAGGGCGGTGACGCGTTCGCGCATCCCGGGGATGCCGTCACCGCCGCCGGGCAGGTCCCCGGGGGCGCCGCGTCCGTCGTCCTCGACCTCCAGCAGGAGCTCGCCCGCGCCGTACGCGACGCGCACCGTCGCGGTCACGCCCGGCCCGGCATGCCGCGTCACGTTCGTCAGCCCCTCCTGGAGGATGCGGAACGCCGCCAGGTCGATCCCGGCGGGCAGCGGGTACGGCCGCCCGGTCACGCGGGTCCGCACGGTGATGCCGGCCGCCCGCGCGCGGGAGACCAGATCGTCGAGGCGGCCCAGGCCCGCGGCCGGCGTCCGGGGCGCGTCCTCGTCCACCTGGCGCAGGACGCCGAGCACGGAGCGGACCTCGGTCAGCGCCTCCTTGCTGGCCTCCTTGATCGCGGCCAGGGCCGTTCGCGCCTGCTCGGGCCGTTCGTCCATGAGGTGCAGGGCCACCCCGGCCTGAACGTTGATCATCGAGATGTTGTGCGCGAGGACGTCGTGCAGCTCCCGAGCGATGCGGAGGCGTTCCTCGCTGGCCCGCCGGCGTTCCTCCTCCGCGCGGGTACGCCGCGCCTCGGCCGCCCGTTCGCTGCGGATGCGCACGAGCTCGGCGCCGGTCAGCACCAGCAGCAGCCAGATCGCCATGACCAGGGCGTGCGTGGCCGGCCAGGCGCGCAGCCCGAACGGCCCGAACGGCGTGAGCGCGCCCACGGCGTTGAGCACGGCGAACCCCGCGCCCGTGACGATCCAGGCGGCGACGCGACGCCCGGCGCCGACCGCCGCCACGATGGCGACGATCATGCTCAGGAAGACCGGTCCGAGGACGTGACCGCGAAGGATGTAGCAGTCGGTCACGGTGAACACGACCGCGAGCGCGGCGACCGGGAGACGCCGCCGGGCGAGCAGGGCGACCGGCCCGGCGACGAGCAGCGCGTACGCGAGCGCGTCCAGGTGCCCGGCCTGGTAGCGCATGTTCGCGTCGGCGCCCGTGGAGCCCATCACCTGGATGAAGCCGACGGCCAGCGGGATCACCCAGACCGCCAGCGCGCCGGGCCGCCATCGCGTACTCACGCCTGCACTCTAGGATGCGGCTGCGCGCGCGGGCATCCGGTCGAAGTCGGCATTCCGCGTACGCCCCGGGGAGTAGCCGCGCCGCCCCTATGATTTACCGGCCGATAGCCCTCCAGTGCGGATACTGGTTGATCTCGGCCTATTTGCGGCTTCTGGGCAACTTTTCCGGTGCCTCAGGCATCTTGTGATGGAGAGCGTGTGATCGCGGATACCGTAGTCGGCTGAGCGCGGCGTTGAGCCATGCTGAGAGTTCGATGAGTTTCAGGCGCGTGCCCTCGGGGGGCGAGCCGGATCTGAGAGGGCACCAGTGGGACTGACGAGCGGGGGCTTCTTCGCTTTTCTCATCGTGGTGGCCGTGGCCGCCACGGCCGCGACCATCTGGTGGTGGCCGAAGTTCGCCGGCTCCGGCATCGGCCCGTTCCTCGCCCGGATCGGGCTGTTCCTGGCCGCCCAGGTCACGCTGATCTTCGTGCTGCTCGCCGGGGTGAACAACTACTTCCTGTTCTACGCCTCCTGGTCGGACCTGTTCGGCACCAACAACCAGGGCGTCACCGTGCAGCTGAACAACAACAGCAGCGGCCCGAGCAAGCCCCAGGGCACCGGACGGCCGCTGGCCCGCCAGGTGACGAGCATCGGCCAGAAGAAGAAGGCGAACCCCGCCAAGGACGGCCAGGTCGAGCAGGTGGAGATCCGGGGCGAGCGGACCGGGCTGACCACGCAGGCGTACGTCTACCTGCCTCCGCAGTACTTCCAGCAGAAGTTCGGCAAGCGCCACTTCCCGGTGATGTACGACTTCACGGGCTTCCCCGGCGTCCCCGAGCAGCTCATCACCCGCTTGGGCGTCCCGGAGACCGCCACCAAGGAGATGACCGCGGGGCGGGTCCAGCCGATGGTCATCGTGATGATGCGCCCGACGCCGACGTCGCTGATGCCGAGGGACACCGAGTGCACGGACGTGCCCGGCGGCCCGCAGGTACTGAGCTTCTACGCCCAGGACGTGCCCGAGAGCCTGGCGTCCACCTACCGGTTGGCGACCGGCTCCCGGAGCTGGGGCGTGATGGGCGACTCGACCGGCGGGTACTGCGCGGTCAAGCTGGCGATGACGCACTCCGACCGGTTCACCGCGGCGGTCTCGATGGCCGGCTACTTCTACCCGCGGCAGGACTGGCAGACCGGTGACCTCTACGCCGGCAGCAAGCAGGTGAAGTCGGACAACAGCCTGATCTGGCGGCTGCAGCACCTGCCGCCGCCCCCCATCTCCGTGCTCGTCACCACCAGCCCGGACGGCGAGAGGGACTTCGGTGAGGCGCGGAAGTTCCTTCAGCTGGCCGTGGCGCCCATGGCCACGGAAAAGATCCTGGTTCCGGGCGGCGGCCACAACCCGCACACGTGGAAGCGGGTCACGCCGAGCGCCCTGCAGTGGATGAGCGCGCACCTGGCCCACGAGGGCCCCTGACCGCCGCCACCGAATCTAGGGGGTGCGTGCTCCGCACGCCTCAGACGGGCGGCTGCGGGGGTTCCAGCGGATCGGCAGGTGCGTGATGCCGTTGTGGACGTTCGACCGCAGCCGCCGGGCCTCGCCGGCCGGCTCGATCGCGTCGAAGCGGCCGAGGACGGCCGCGAACATGGCGCGCATCTGCATCCGGACCAGGTGCGCCCCCAGACACGCGCGCGGCCCGTGGCCGAGCGCGACGTGCTCGTTCGGAGCGCGTCCGACGTCGAACCGCGCGGGATCCGGGAAGACCGGCTCGTCGCGGTTGGCCGAGGCGAGCCAGACGACGAGCCGCTCGCCCTTGCGGACCGGCACGTTGCCCACGACGGTGTCGGTCGCGGCCGTACGATCGACGCAGATGACCGGGGACCACCACCGCAGCATCTCCTCGACCGCGGCGTCGAGCAGACCCGGGTCGGCGCGCAGGCGCTCGACCTCGGCCGGATTCTTCAGCAGGGCGAGCATCCCGCCGGACAGCCCGCCGCGGACGGTGTCGGTCGCCGCCGCCGCGAACAGCCGGAAGAGGTTCTCGAACTCCTCCACCGGAACCGGGCCGTTCTTGCCGCCGGCCTGGTGCACGAGGACGGTCATGAGGTCCTCGCCGGGATGCCGGCGCTTGTACTCGGCGAGTTCGCCGGCGTAGAGGCGCAGGTCGGGCAGTTCATTCCGCTCCCGCGCGCCGGGCTCGGCGGAATCGGCCGCCGCGGAGTCGAGCGGCCCCTGGGGCCGCGCGGCGACCGCCCGGCGGGCCATCTCGGTGCAGGTGGCGGTGTCGGCCGCGACCTCGGGGGAGTATCCGACCGGGTACCCGGTGACGGGGCGGCCGGTCACCCGGTCGGACCAGTCGGACAGCAGCCACCGGTCGGTCTCCGGGATTCCGAGCAGGTCGGCGAAGCTGAGCAGCGGCAGCTCCGCCGCGATCTCCGTGGCGAAGTCCGCCTCGCCCTTCTCGGCCACCGCGTCCACGAGGGCGCACGCCCGGCGCTCGATGCGGGCGGCCAGGCCGTCGATGGTGCGCGCGCCGAACGCCCGGGGCAGCCGCCTGCGGAGCCGGGAGCGTGCGGGCGGGTCCGCGGCGGGTGCGCTGCCGCGACCGTGGCCCAGGCCCTTGTCCGCGGTCCCGCGCGCGGCGAAGAGCTTAGGGTTCTGCAGGACGTGGCACGCGTCCGCGTGCCGGAGCACCGCCCAGAAGCCGGGGCCGGCGGATCCGTGGTCGACCGGGCGCTCCTCGATCCAGACGACCGGCGTGGAGCCGCGCAACCGTGCCAGCGCGTCGTAGGGCACCCCCCGCACGTAGGTGTCGGCGCTGTAGATCATGTCGGTATCGGAGACCGGCGTGGCGACTCGTCGTTGAGTCATGAGTTCCCCTCCCGCGTCTAAGGACCGTATCCCGCACGCCGCTCCCAGACCAAGGGCCGGTTCCGGCCGTCACTGGAATCCCCCTGCGGACCGAGGCCCGTTGACGCGGCCGCGGAATTCCTCCTCGGAGGCCGAGGTTCTCCCCGACATGAGCCTCACGCTGCCTGGAGCCCCGCTGTCCGGAAGGCCCGCCGGAGTGTTCAACGGGGACGTCACGGCCCCACCTCACCTGCTCTACTTCGAACCGACCCCGAAGCGGATCCGCGTGGAGTTCGGCGGCGAGACGATCGCCGACAGCACCGGCGCGCACCTGCTGTTCGAGACCGGGCTGCTGCCGGTCTACTACCTCCCGGTCGCCGACGTGCGCACGGACCTGCTGCGGCCGACCGACCACGCGACCCACTGCCCGGTGAAGGGTCGGGCCTCGTACTGGACGGTGTCCGCCGGCGGCCGCACCGCCGAGAACGCCGTGTGGGGGTACCCCGACCCGATCGCCCCCTGGCTGAAGGGCTTCGTGGCCTTCTCCTGGGACGCCATGGACGCCTGGTACGAAGAGGACGAACAGGTCTTCGGCCACCCGCACGACCCGTACAGCCGGATCGACGTGCTGCGCGGCTCCCGGCGCGTACAGGTGAGCGTGGGCGGCACCGTGCTCGCCGAGTCCGAGCGGCCCATGGTGCTGTTCGAGACCGGCCTGCCGGTCCGCTACTACCTGCCGCGCGAGGACGTGCTTCTCGACCTGCTCCAGCCGTCCGAGACCGTCACCTGGTGCGCGTACAAGGGACGGGCGCGCTACTGGGCGTACGGCGGCGAGGACGTCGCGTGGACGTACGAGGAGCCGCTGCACGACGCCGAGCGGGTGCGCGACCTCGTGTGCTTCTTCAATGAACGGGTCGACCTGGAGATCGACGGCGAGCCACAGCGGCGCCCGGCCTCCCGCTGGTCCTGACCCTCGGCCGTATGCCGCGCGTCGCGCTCGTCCCCGACCCCGGTCGGCGGCGGGTGTCACGCCGGTCCCGGCCTCAGGCGGGGACGACCTTGACGCCGGCCTCCTCGTAGGCGCGGGTGTCGGCGCTCGCGTCGGTGACGAGGATGTCGATCTCGCCGACTCCGCAGATCTTGGCGAAGGCGCGCTCGCCCAGCTTGGAACTGTCCGCCGCGACGACGACCCGCTCGGCGCGGAGCGCCATCTGCCGGTTGATGTTCGCCTCGTCCTCGTTGTGGCAGGTGGCGCCGCGCTCGACGTCGATGCCGCTGACGCCCAGGAACGCCATGTCGAGGGTCACCTGGTCGAACACCCCGTTGGCGAGCGGCCCGACCAGCTCGTACGACTGCGGCAGCGCCACCCCGCCGGTCAGCACGATCTTCACGTGCGGCCGTACGACCAGCTCGTTGGCGATGTTCAGGGCGTTCGTCACGATCGTGATGGCGGGTGCGCCGTTCTCCGCGTGCAGGTCGGCGCGGGTCGCCAGGGCCCGCGCGACCTCGGTGGTGGTGGTGCCGCCGTTGACGCCGATGACCGCGCCCGGCTGCACGAGCTCGGCGGCGGCCGCCGCGATCCGCTGCTTCTCCGAGGCCTGCCGGGCGCTCTTGTAGCGCAGCGGCAGGTCGTAGGTGACCGTGTGGGCGACCGCGCCGCCGCGGGTGCGCGTGAGCATCTGCTGCTGCGCGAGCTGGTCGAAGTCGCGGCGGATGGTCGCCGTCGAGACGGCCAGCTCGGCGGCGGCCTCCTCGACGCTGAGCCGCCCCCGACCCGCCAGTAGCGACAGCAGGTCGTTCCAGCGTTCGTACCTGCTCACCCGCGCCTCCTCCACCGGTTGCTCAGAGCGGTGGGCAGGGCGCAGGTCAACGATTAGACCACTTGCCACGTCTGAGCTTTGCTGATCGTACATCGCCCGGACCGCGCACGAATGGGCATGGGGCGGGAGTGACGGCGGTGACTCCGGCAATGGGCTACGGAACGGGACATGCCGGGTGATCAGGGCAGCAGCCACTCACCGGTGCTGACGCTGACCAGCCCGTGCCGCGCGGCGACGATGACGGCCTCCCGCTGGGAGTGCACGCCGAGCTTGGTGAGCACGCTCTGCACGTGACTGCGGGCCGTGCTGTGTGTGATCCGCATGCTGCGGGCGAGAGCCGCGGTGTTCTCGCCCCGGACCAGGCGGGTGAGGACCTCGCGCTCGCGGGGGGTGAGGTAGTTCGCGAGCCGCTGGGCCTCGCTGCGGGGACGCGCCGGCAGCCGGCCGGCCGCCTCCGGGTCGACGACGACCTCACCGGCGTGGACCCGGGCCAGCAGGTCGACGATCTCGCCGGCCTGCTGGCCCTTGTGGGCGAAGCCCCGCACCCCCGCCGCCAGCCCCGTCTCGACCGTCCCGGGATCCGTCGAGCCCGTCAGCACGACGAAGCGGGTGTCGGGAGCCGCCGCGACGAGCTCCGGCAGGCTGCCCAGCACCGAGCCGGTCGGGAACCGCAGGTCGATGAGGCACACGTCGGCGCGTACGCCCGGCAGCAGCCGCAGCGCGGCCTCGGGGGAGTAGACGACGCCGACCACGTCGTGTCCCTTCTCGCGCAGCACGACGGCGAGCGAGTCGGCGAACACGGCGTGGTCGTCGCAGATGAGGACCCTCATGGGCCCTCCGAGGAGGGCAGCAGGATCCGCACCCGCGCGCCGCCGAGCTCGCACCCCCGTATCTCGATCAGACCGTCGTACTCGGTGACCAGGTCGCTGACGATCCCCAGGCCCAGGGAGGCCAGGCCGCTCGACCCGGCGCCGAAACCGGGGCCGTCGTCGTCGATCTGGACGACCGTCCAGTCGGCCTCCACGCCGACGCGCACCTCGACGTGGTCGCGGGCGATGCGGTGGGCGTTGTCCAGGACGTTGCGAACCGCGCGCCAGAGCGCGAGCGGATCGATGTGCGCCCAGGCCGGGTCTGCCGCGTAGGAGATGTGGCGGGGCGAGGACAGCCGCAGCCCGGCCACGATCTCGCCGACGAGCCGGTCCACGGGCACCCGCTCCGGGCCGGCCGGCACGGGACCATCCTCCTCCGCCTCGAGCTGCCGGAGCAGGTGGTCGAGCCAGCGCGTCTCGCCGATCAGCGCCTCGACGCGCTCCCGGCTGACCGGGCCGATGTCGTCGGAGACCGCGACGGCGGACGCGAGCATGATGATCGTGCCGAGTTCGTGGCGGATGTCGTGCCGGACCCGTCGGCGCCACAACCGGGCGTCGTCGGTGTCGAGCAGCGACGCCTGCGGCGTGCCGGTGGGACCCGCGACGCGGCCTGCGCGTGCGGACGCCTGTGGTGGCGAGGACCGTGCCGTTGCACTGATCATCGAAGACCCCCGTCTTTGAAGTGACTGACCGTATCGACCGTCACCCTGTACGACGCGGGTGTCCAGGCGAGTGGCCGCAACCAGACCGGACCTGGCCACAGGTGGTCACTCCGTCACTGTGAGTGAACCGTGCTTGAAATCCGGGCGTCTTAATGGAAACGCGTGTCAGAGTGGGGGGTCCTCGCCCGGATCGGTCGGCGCCACCCCGGCGCGCATGGCGATGGTGATGGCCTCCACCGCCGAATGCGCGCCGAGCTTCGCCAGGAGGTTCTGGGTGTGAGTGCGGACCGTGTTCGCGGACAGGCCGAGGCGCTCGGCGATCCTCGTACGGCTCAGCCCGTCCACCATGCCCTGCAGTACCTCCCGTTCGCGAGGGGTGAGCTCGGCCAGCGCACCTCCGCCCTGCTCTCCGGAGGCCACCAGGCGGCGCAGCACGTCGCCGAGGACGTCGGGCGGCACCCACCCGCCCCGGCCCGCCGCGCCGCGGATCACCCGCGCGACCAGGTCGGCGCTCTCCGTCTTGGGCACCCAGGCGACCGCGCCGTGCCGCAGGGCGGTCACCATCGGGGCGACGTCGATGATCGCGCTGAGGACCACGACGCGCGCCTCCGGGCGCCGGCGCCGCAGGAGATCGAGCGCCTCGAGCCCACTCTCCTCGCCGAGGACGAAGTCGAGCACCACGACGTCGGGCGACTCGGTGGCCACGAGCGCCGCGGCGCGGCGGACGTCGCCCGCGACGGGAAGCACCTCAAGGTCGGGTTCCGCGGCCAGCCGGGCCGCGAGTGCCTCGGCGAAGAGCGCGTGATCATCGACGATGAGGACGCGGATGGACCTCATGGACCGAGCATGACGGACGCGACGCCCGCGCAGATCCTGCATTTGACGGAGACGGCCCGGTGTAATCTGCCCATTTCACCGGAGACCGCCCCACCGCGTCGGCCGGGGATCGGGGTGGCCGGGTACTCCGGCCCGGCGTGGCGCGGACGCCTCCGCCGGGGATCGGGGTGACCGGGTACTCCGGCCCGGCGTGGCGCGGACGCCTCCGCCGGGGATCGGGGTGACCGGGTACTCCGGCGCGGCGCGGTGCGGACGCCTCCGCCGGGCGTCCGCCGACCGTCCCGGCGTGGGATCAGGCGATGGCGCCGCTCGCGCGGAGGGCGGCGATCTCGTCCTCGGTGAGGCCGATCTCGGCGAGGGCGGCGTCCGTGTGCTCGCCCGGCCGAGCCGGCGGGCGAGGCGTCTCGGCGCCGGTACGGCCGAAGCGCGGCGCGGGGGCGGGCTGGGCCGTTCCGCCGATCTCCACGAAGCCGTCGCGCGCCCGGTTGTGCGGGTGGGCGGGGGCCTCGCCGAGGCCGAGCACCGGCGCCACGCACGCGTCGGTGCCGTCGAAGACCGCGGTCCACTCGTCGCGGGTGCGCTGCTTGAAGACCTCGGTGAAGCGCGCCCGCAGCTCGGGCCAGCGCTCCTGGTCGAGTTGGGCGGGCAGGTCCTCGTCCGCCAGGCCGAGGCCGCGCAGCAGGGCGGCGTAGAACTGTGGCTCGAGGGCGCCGACGCTGACGTACCGGCCGTCGGCGGTCTCGTAGGTGTCATAGAACGGCGCGCCACCGTCGAGGAGGTTGGTGCCGCGCTCGTCGCGCCAGAGCCCCTGGCCGCGCATGCCGTGGATGAACGAGGTCAGCAGGGCGGCGCCGTCGACCATGGCCGCGTCGACGACCTGGCCCCGGCCGGACCGCGAACGCTCGTACAGCGCGGCGAGGATGCCGAGCGCGAGGAGCATGCCGCCGCCGCCGAAGTCGCCGACGAGGTTGAGCGGCGGGACGGGCCGCTCGCCGGCGTGGCCGATCGGGTCGAGCGCGCCCGCGATCGCGATGTAGTTGATGTCATGGCCGGCCATGGTCGCCATGGGGCCCTCCTGGCCCCACCCCGTCATCCGGCCGTACACCAGGCGCGGGTTGCGTTCGAGGCAGACGTCGGGGCCGAAGCCGAGGCGTTCGGTGACGCCCGGGCGGAAGCCCTCGACGAGCACGTCGGCCGACTCGATGAGCCGCAGGAGCACATCGACGCCGGCCGGGTCCTTCAGGTTCAGCCCGATGGACCGGCGACCGCGGCTCAACGGATCCGCGGTCGCCGCGCCGCCGACGAGAGTCGCCGCGCCCGCCACCGTGGACGGGCGGTCGACGCGGAGTACGTCGGCACCCAGATCGGAGAGCACCATGCAGCCGAACGGCGCAGGTGCGAGGCTCGCGATCTCGATGACGCGAACACCGTGCAGTGGTCCCATGAACACCCCTCAGGTCGGCCTTGCGGCACACTCTAGAACTACGTTCTAGAGTGCCGCGCGGCGACCTGCGGGGTCCGGGCAGGTTAAGACGCCCGGGTCGCGACGTCGGGACCAACGGGGACGTGGGTCTTGGCGCGAGACGGCGTCGCGCCGACAGGGGGTCACAGTGCGTTGACGAAAGCCTTCAAAGAGTTGCCCGCCGACGTCAGCCCACCGAGTGCGTTGTGCACGATGTGGGCCGCGCCACTGGGGGATGTCAGCAGGTAGAAGATGACAAAGGCTATAAGTGCCCAGGTCAGGTACTTCTTCATTGGCGCTCCCGCCTCCCATCGAACGCCGCTATTGTCGCCCATCTGTGGCGCGGACGGCAGTCATTCGTTGTCCCGATGTTTCACGGCCGGGCCGCCTCCGCAGGCGACCGCCCTCGCGACCGTACGTCTCCTCCAGTTGAGTATCACCGCTTCCCTGTGTTCTGTCGCGTGTCAACTCTGACACAAGTGCGTGTGTCAGGACGACCTCAGGTCGGCGACCTTTGCCACGTTCCATTGAAGGAATCGGACGTACCGGGCATGCCATCGGTCATGTCCGTATGCGGCCGCGTCGTCACCGCACGCGTCCGAAAAGGAACCCGTCCGGATCTACCGGCGGCGACAGACGATTCTCTCGCCGCACGGGGGCCCGCACCGATCCTCGATCACGCCCACCGGCAGGGGGCACGCGGTGGCCGACAGCGGCCGATCGCCCCGCCGCGGTGTACACCGCGGAGTGACGGAATGCATAGGGAGTCCCCCGCTGGGTAGTTGTCCGGTGCTGTGGCATGGCTCAGGGGGCGCCGTGGCCGCGGGGGACAGCCAGTGCGACACAGGGACCAAACGATCCGACAGCGCGCCACCGTCGTCGCGATGACGGTGACGGGGGTCGTCGCCGTGTTGCTGTACATCGGGGTGCTCGCCCTGATCCAGTACCAGGTGGCGAACCGGCTCTCGACGGATCTGACATACACCACCCGGCAGATGGCCGCGCTGGCCCGCGCCGGGCGGCTGACCAATCCCGTGATCACCGGCGGTCATCAACTCGTCCAGGTGCAGAACGACCGAGGGCAGGTCGTGGCGGCCACCCGGAGCGTGTCCGGGCTGCCCGCCCTGCGCGCCCGGCGGCCCGCCGACGGGCAGCGCATCGAGCAGCGGGTGTGCGTCGACCCGCGCCACTGCCTCACGCTGGTCTCCCAGCGGGTCACCGGCCCGGGACAGGCGCTCACGATCCACTCGATCGCACCGGAGCCGGGGCTGTTCCCGCGTCCGGGCCTGGCCGTCCTGCTGGCGCTGGGCATCCCCGTCAGCATCGGCGCGGCCGGGGTCTGGCGATGGTGGGCCGCCGGGCGGCGGCTGCGGCCGATCGAGGCGCTGCGCGACGAGCTCGACGCGATCAACGCGGCGGATCTGCGCCGGAGGGTCTCGATGCCGCAGCGGCGCGACGAGTTCTACTGGCTGGCGATGGCGGTGAACGCGACCCTCGACCGGCTGGAGGCGGCCGTGGAGCAGCAGCGCCGCCTCGTCTCCGACGTCTCCCACGACCTGCGCAGCCCGATCGCCGGGCTGCGCGCCGAACTGGAGATCGCGCTGATCGACCCGGAGGGCACCGACCTGCGCGAGGCGCTGGGCCGGACCCTGACCAACATCGACCGGCTGCAGAACATCGTCACCGAACTGCTCGCGCTCGCGCGCCGCGACGCGGGCCTGCCCAGCCGCAACGGCCCCGTCGACGTCGGTGACCTGGCCGAGCGCGAGGTGCGCCGCGTGCCCCGGCGGATCACCGCGAAGGTGATCGCCGAGCCGGGGGCGGTGGTCCGGGCGAACCGGCTGGACATCAGCCGGGTGCTCACCAACCTCCTCGACAACGCCGCGCGGCACGCCGACTCCGAGGTCACCGTGACCGTACGGCGCCAGGAGGGCGAGGCGGTGGTCGAGGTGTTCAACGACGGCAAGCAGATACCTCCGGCCGACCGGGAACGGATCTTCGAACGGTTCATCCGGCTGCCGGACGCGCGGCAGCGCGACCCGGGCGGCAGCGGCCTCGGCCTGGCGATCTCCCGTGAGATCGCCCACGCGCACGGCGGCACGCTCACGCTGACCGACAGCGACAAGGGTGCCTGCTTCGTGCTCACTCTTCCCCTGCTGGCAGAGTTATCCGCGTGAATGCTGTGGTCTTCGACCTCGATGGCGTGCTCGTCGACTCCGAACCGGTCTGGGAGGAAGTGCGGCGCGCGTTCGTCGCCGACCACGGCGGGCGGTGGCAGCCCGACACCCAGCAGCGCCTGATGGGCATGAGCACCTCCGAGTGGGCCGCCTACCTGAGCGGCGAGCTCGGCGTCCGGATGCCGGCCGACGAGGTCGCCCGCGGCGTCGTCGAGCAGATGGCCCGCCGCTACGAGGACGGCGTCCCGCTGATGCCCGGCGCGGTCGACGCCGTACGGCGGCTGGCGTCCCGCTGGCCCCTCGGACTGGCCAGTTCCTCGCCGCGCGTGCTCATCGACGTCGTCCTCGACCGTACGGGGCTCGCGGCGTCGTTCCGGGCGACCGTCTCGACCGAGGAGGTCGCCCGGGGCAAGCCCGCCCCCGACGGGTACCTCCTCGCCGCCAGCAGGCTCGGCGTCGACCCGGTCGGCTGCGCCGCCGTGGAGGACTCCAGCAACGGCCTGCGGTCCGCGCACGCCGCCGGGATGCGCGTGATCGCCGTGCCGCACCCGCGGTACCCGCCGGCCCCGGACGCCCTCGCCCTGGCCGCGTACGTCGCCGAGGACCTCGCAGAACTCACCCCGGACCGCGTCGCCGACGCGATGAACACCGCCCCCTGACGTTCCGCGTACGGAGGTCTCGGTGAAGGTCCCGGCCGACGCTCGGTTCGTGGTGATGCGCGGCCCACGCGGAGGGTCTTCTCCGAGACTTCACGCCGCGCCGCTGCCGCCGCTGCCGCCGTCGCCGCCGGGGCAGCCGCCGGGGCCGGGGCTCAGCGGGCGGCCTGCCAGGCCGTCAGGCCCTCCGGCGTGAGGAAGGCGTCGAAGGCCAGCTCCGAGGCTCCCACGAGGGTCGCGTCCCCGCCCAGCGCGGCCGGGACGACCTGGGGCGGCTCCTCGCGGCGGAAGGCCATGAGACCGTTCTCGTAGGCGGCCGTGAACGCGTCCGTCGCCTGCTCGTGGAGCTGGACGCCCAGGCCGGACAGCGTGACCCGCTGCGGGTCGAGCGCGTTGACGAGGGCCGCGGCGCCGGCCCCGAACGCGCGGGCGACCTCCTGGAGCGCGGCGGCGCAGCGGGGATCGCCCTCGGCGGCGCCGGCGAGGATCCGCAGGGCGTCCGCCCGCCCGCGCGCCGGCTCGACCGAGGCCCCCGTCGCGCGCAGCAGCGCGTTCGCGCCGACCTGGAGCGACCAGCAGCCGACGGCGCCGCAGTCGCACGGCAGGTCCGAGCCGCCCAGCGGCATGTGCCCGAACTCCCCGGTCGTCCCGCGTGCGCCGTGCAGCGGACTGCCGTCGACGAGCAGCGTGCCGCCCAGGTCGAAGTCGACGTGGAAGTGCAGGCCGACGCCGACGCCGCGGAGCGCGCCGCGCCGAGCCTCCGCCAGGCCGGCGAGCGCCGCGTCGTTGCCCAGCGCGACCGGCGTCGCGCCGGCGCGCAGGATCTCCGCCGCCGGGACGTCGTGCCAGGACAGGTGCGGGATGTCCACGACGCGGCCGTCGCGGATGGGGCCGGGCAGCGCGACACCGACGCTGACGACCCGGGGGCCGAGCTCGGTGAGCCACCGGTCGATCGCCGTGGCCAGGTCGCCCAGGACGGCCTCCGGCGGGTTCCCGTGGTGCGGCCGCTCCTCGCGCACCGTCAGGCCGCCGCCGATCTCGGCGGTGGCGGTCGTCCAGGCGTCCTCGCGCAGGTCGACGGCCAGGGCAAGGGGGCCTTCGGGGTGCGGACCGAGGATCGCGGTGGGGCGGCCGCGCGCCCGCTGCGGCGCGGGCCGCTCCTCGGCCAGCCGGGCCTCGGTCAGGTCGGCGACCAGGACGGCGGCCGTTCCGCGAGCCAGGCCGAGATCGCGGGTGAGCTCCGAGCGGGTGGCCCGGCCCGCGCCGTCGTGCGCGGCCCGTAGCAGGCGGACGAGGTTGTGCGGGCGAAGCTCGCCGCTGGTCGTCGCTCCGGTCACCGTACGCACCCGTCGATTGTGTCAGCCCTCCCTCTTCGATTATGTTCTCGGCAAGAGCAAATTAGGAGGGGCTGTGTTCGATTCCGTGGCCAGGCGCGCGCGCGTCGGCGTCTTCGGCTACTTCGGGCTGTGCGGCATGACCATCGGCATCTGGGCCGCGAGCCTGCCCGCCCTCGCCGACCGGCTCGACCTGACCGCCGGGCGGACCGGCACCGCGCTGCTCCTGATCTCCCTCTCCGCGCTCGTCTCGATGCAGGCCGCGGGACGAATGGCGGACCGCTGGTCGAGCCGCCGGCTCACCTGGGTCGCCGGGCCCCTGCACGCCCTGCTCCTGCTCGCACCGGCGCTCGCGGGCTCCTACTCCGCGCTCCTCGTCGGCGCGGTCGTCTTCGGCCTCGGCTTCGGGCTGCTCGAGGTCGGCATGAACGCCCACGCCGTCGAGGTCGAGGTCCGCTACGACCGGCCGATCATGTCGGCGTTCCACGGCCTGTGGAGTCTCGGCGGCGCGGTCGCCGGCCTCGTCACGGCCGCCGCGATGCGCGGCGGCCTCGGCGTCCAGGCCCTCCTCGTCGGCACGGCGTTCACCATGGCGGTGCTCTTCCTCCTCCCGGCTCGTCTCCTCCTCCCGGGCCCCGCGGCGCGGGAGACGGCGGAGGCGTCGCCGGAGGCGGCGGGTACGGGGCGCGGCCGGATCCCGAAGGTGATCGTGCTGCTCGGCGTGGTGATGCTCGCCGGCGCGATCTGCGAGGGCGGCGCGATGGACTGGGCGGCGATGCACGCCCGCCGCGTGCTGCACGTCTCGGCCGACCTGGCGCCGCTGTCCTACACGGTCTACTCGGTGGCGATGACCACCATGCGGTTCCTCGGCGACCGGCTGCGCGGCCGCCTCGGCGGCGGCCGCACCCTGCGCCTGGCGGGCACCGTGGCCGCCACCGGCTACGCGCTCGTGCTGATCGCCCCCTCCGCCGGCGGCGCCGCCCTGGGGTGCGCCTGGGTGGGATGGGTCCTCGTCGGGATCGGCCTGGCGACGGTCGTGCCGGTGGGGTTCAGCTCCGCCGGGGCGGACTCGGCCTCGGCCGGGCGGACGATCGCCCTGCTGACCAGCTTCGGCTACGGCGGGCTGCTGGCCGGCCCGGCCGTCATCGGCCACCTCGCCGAGGCGACCTCGCTGCGGACGGCGCTGGTCCTCCCGGGGGTCCTCGCCGTCTTCGTCGCGGTCGCGGGCCCGCCGGCCATCACGGCCCTCACCGCGCGTCGCGCCCCCGCGCCCGGGACCGCGGCCCTCGAGAAGGCGTCCTGACCGTCGAACCGAGGCCCGCAGCGTGCGACCATCGTGTCGTGAAGATCCTGATTCGAGTGGTCATCACCGCCGTCGCCCTTTGGGCGGCGACTCTGGTGGTCCACGGCATCGACCTCACGGCCGCGACCACACCGCGCAAGATCGGCACGCTCGTCGCCGTCGCGGTGGTCTTCGGCCTCATCAACCAGTTCATCAAGCCGATCGTCAAGACCCTGGGCTGCCTGTTCTACGTCCTGACGCTGGGGCTGTTCGCGCTCGTCGTCAACGGGCTGCTGCTGTGGCTGGCGAGCTGGGCGGCGGGCAGGCTGAATCTGCCGTTCCACGTGTCGGGGTTCTGGGCGGCGTTCTGGGGCGCGATCGTCGTCGGCCTGGTGAGCTGGCTGCTCAACCTCTTCGTGCACGACGACAAGGAGGACTGAGCCCTCAGAGGAGGCCGGCGTCCTTGAGGTGGCTCGTGTCGTTGAACGTGACGAGCCGCAGTTCGTCGTCCTCCCGGGCCCAGACGGTGAGCGAGGCGTTCGCGACGACCGTGCGCTCGACGTCGAGCAGCTCCTCCTCGGAGAGGCGCTCGACGATGTACCGCGTCAGGACGACGATCGCGTCGTGCGCGACGACCAGGACCCGGCCGCCGGGATGCTCCCGGTCCAGGTCGCCGAGGACGCTCCGCAGCCGTAGCGCCACGTCGGCCCAGGACTCGCCGGCGGGCGGCCGGTAGTAGAACTTCCCGAGCCTGCGCTTGCGCTCGGCCTCCTCCGGGTGGCGCGCCTGGACGCCGCGCTGCGTGAGCAGGTAGAACTCGCCGAGCTCGCGGTCACGGAACCGCTCGTCGAGGACGATCGGCGGCGGATCGGCCAACTGCTCCAGGGCGAGGCGCGCGGTGTCCCTCGCCCGCAGGTACGGCGAGCACACCACCGCCGCCGGACGCTCGTCCGGGGGGAGCTCGGCCAGCCGGCGACCGAGCGCGGCCGCCTGCTCCCGCCCGAGCTGCGACAGGGGGACGTCGGCGTCGCGCAGGGTCATGTCGACCGCGTCCAGCCCGCGGGCCGCCGCGTCGTGCGCGGCGACGTTCCCCGTGCTCTCGCCATGCCTGGCCATGCCCAGCCACTCGAGTGACCTCACAGCACCGTGACCTTACCCGGACAACTCACGACGTGGGGCAGGCATCCCCGCATGTGAGGCGGATCAACATCTGCAGGAACACCTGCTGCACCTGCCGCGGGTCGAGGGTCACGAAGGCCTGTCCGCCGGTCGCCGCGGCGATCCGCTGCAGCGGCCCCGGATCGATGTCGGGCCCGAACGCGATGGGCACGATCGCGACGGGGCGCATCGGATCACCGGCCCGGGCGAGCTCCTTCAGGAGGGTCTGCAGCGAGATCGTGCGGCCCGGGTCGTAGTTCATCCCGTCGGTCAGCACGACCACGACGTTGTTGTGGTCGGGCTGGTAGGTCCGGACCGCCTCCTGGTAGGCGGCGAGCACCGAGTCGTACAGGCCGGTGCGGCTGCCCGGCACCGGCGCCGCCGCGGCGAAGGACCGTTCGACCAGGTCGCGCTGCGTACCCGCGCCGATCTTGTCGCTGAGCGTACGGAACGGCACGATCTGGCGGTAGTCGCGGACGCCGTCCAGCGCGGTAGAGAACTCCCAGAGCGCCACCTGCGAGTTGTCGCTGAGGATCTTCATTCCGCCGACGGCGACCTTCGCGGTGGCCTGCATGCGCGTGTCCCGCGTCCGGGGGACCGGGTCGCTCATGGACGGTGAGACGTCGAGGAGGATCAGCATGCGCGCGCCGAGCACCGTACGCTGCCACATCTGCAGGACCCGGCCGGCGTTCACGGGGTCGGGGGCCGGGAGCCGGTCCGGGACGCGGGCCATGACGCCGTACCGCTCGTCGAAGTCCGTCCCGGCCACGCCGTCGGGAGTGCGCAGCCCGAGCCCCTGCAGCGCGACGCGGGTCTGGGACTGGGCGAGCGTGGCCTGGAAGTCCTCCACCGTCCCGGAGCGCCCGCGGTCGGTCGTGGTGGACACGTACGGGAAGTCGAGCGCGAGGGTGGGGCCGTTCGGGTACAGGGCGGTGACGGGCGGGGCGTCGCCGGCGTGCGCGTGCCGCCAGACCGACTGTTCGGACAGGACCACCGCGGTCGGCGGCCGGGCGGCCTGATCCTTGGCGATCTGGGCGTACGCGGCCCGCTCGTCGGTGAGCGCGCCGCCGAGGTCGGAGTAGAGCGTGACGGCGAAGGAGGACAGCCCGCTCCGGCCGGGGCCGGCGGCGTGCTGGGCGAGCAGCAGCGCGCCCAGGCCGGCGGCGTCCCCGGCGGGGTCGAGGAACCGGATCCGGAGGGCGGGCGGCGGGCCGCCGGTGCCGGGCAGCCGGGTGGACAGCAGGAGCCGCCAGGACGCGGTGCTCGGCGCGTGCCCGCGCGGGACCGCGAGGACCAGGGGTGACATCGCGACCGACGCGCCGGACGCCCGTACGGCGGCGGCGCCCGCGCCGGTGCGGCGGGCGATCGGCAGCCAGAGGGACGAGTCGGGGACCCACGCGTCGGGGCGGGCCACGCCCGGGTCGGAACCCTGCCCGGACAGGGCGGCCGCGACGTCGGAGGGCCGCTGGCGGCTCACGGTGACGCGGCACCCGCCCGCGGACTCGTACCGGCGCGCGGCCTGCTCGATCGCCGGGGCGATCGACGGCGCGACCGCGACGGTGATCGCCCGGCCGGCGCATCGGCTCGGACCGGAGCCGAGCGCGCACGCGGCGAGGGCCGGCAGCAGGACCAGCAGCGTGCCCAGGGCGTGTCCCAGTGCCTTCGTCCCGGTGGCGCGGCGAGAATAAGGCATCGGCGGTGTCCGTCCGCTCATTTGACGGCTTCCCGTCACCCGTCGGGAAAATTATCCAGTTAGCACCGGCGAATAACGCCTACTTCCGGGCATTCCGCCTGGGGGCGGTCGACGGGTCGCATCCCTTGCGCCACCGGCGTCCCGGACGTCGCACGATGACGCGCCAAACCCGCGGCTGCGACCGTTTCCGGACATAAACAAATAGGGTGACTGTCGCGCGTTTTAACGGCTGACTAGACTCTTCGCCGTGGGACGTCATGTCTCGCCGCAGCGCAGGCGGTCGCTCCGCGGGGTGACGATCGTCGCCCTCATCGGGATCGTCGTGCTGGCCGGCGTGCTGGCCTTCGCCGGCTACTCCATCTGGGCGCGGGTCCGTGAGCCGGCGCCGACGCGGCGGCCGGCCGCGGCCGCCCCCACCGCGACCCTGACGCTCACCGTCACCGGCCCGCAGTGCCAGGTCTTCGTCGGCGTCCCCGGCGGCGACATCCTGGTCGACCGCACCCTCGTGCGCGGGCAGACCCTCCGGTTCGGCGACGCCCGTCTCAACGTCGTGCTGAGCGACGCCGGGGCGGTCCAGGTGTCCGTGAACGGCGTCCGGCGTCCGGCGGGCGAACCGGGCCGGCGCGCCGCGTTCACCGCCGTCCGCCGCTGACGGCCGCGCCCCGCCCGGGGCGTGTCCGACGAATTCCGCCGTCCGGCCGCGCGTCGCTCTCCGAACGCGATTCGTCGCACACGCCCCGGGCCGCGGCCTTCGCGACGGGCGCGGGCGGTCAGGTCCGCGACGAGCGGCGCCTGCGGGTGAGTTCGGCGCCGCCGACCGCCGCGACGACGAGGACGGCGCCCAGGCCGACCCACAACCAGCTCGCGCCGGAGGTGCTCGCGGACTTCCGCGCGGCCGGGGTGCTCGACGCCGTGACCGCCGCCGGGGCCGCGCCGTCGTCCGTCGACCCGGACGGCGCGGGCGTCGGCCCGGCCGAAGCGGGCGCCGACGACGCCCCGCCCACGACCGTGAACTTGTAGTCGCCCGTCACCGGGTGTCCGTCCTCGGAGACCACCCGCCAGCCGACCGTGTAGACGCCGGGGGGCAGGACGCCGGCGACCTGCTCGGTCACCGTGGCGCCCGCCGCGTGCGCCTTGCCGGACTCGTGGTGGCCGCCCTTGGCGTCGAGCACGACGACGCCGGGGAACCGCACCGGCTCGGCGTAGGTCAGCTTGATCTGGGCGGGCGACGACACCTTGGCGCCCTTGGCGGGCTGGGCGGCGACGAGCGTGGTGTGGGCGGACGCGGGGGGCGCTGTGAGGAGGCAACCGACGGTGATGGCGGCCATCGCCGCCGCGAGTCGCGTGACGGTCCTCCGCCCGGCCCGGGCCGGTCGGGGGAGTCGCGGGGGGTACATGGGATTTCTCCGTTCGTGAAGCTCGCTGTGCGTGCGGATGACCGGATCGGCCGGACCCGGTGGGGCAAGGCGTACGGACGAGGCGTTCAGTGAAACGCCGGGAACGGAGCGGGCGGCCCGCGCCGGGTGAGGACGTGCCGCAGGGTACGTTCCGGCGGGCGGCCGGGCGGGCCGGCGAACACGTGCCGCCGGTACGGCGCCGGCGGGGGAGCGGACGTCGAAAGGAGCGCTCGCAGCGGCCGGACGGCGGCGGCCGCGGCCCTCCCGGCGAGCCGCCAGACGGCGCGTTCGCCGCGCCGGAGCCACCAGGCCGAGACGACGGCCGCGGTCACGTGCGCGAGCGTCATCGCACCATGGCCGTGAGAGCCCACGGCCGTGGGGTGGTGGGCCAGGTGCTGGCCGTGCTGCGCCGCGGCGAACAGCACGTGCAGCATGAACTGCCCGCCGAGCAGCCCGGCCAGGATCGTGCCCAGGGACCGCTCGACGCCCGCGAGGGCGACGCCGACGACGGCCAGCCCGACGAGCCCCGCGCCGACCGCGGCGGGCGGAACGGGCTCGTGTGAGCTCACGGAATGTCCGGCCACGGCAAGAGCCGTGCACACGGCCGCGAAGATCAGCGCGCGGGGCAGGCGGAACACCGGATCGCTGGGCATGACCCCTCCATCCTCGCATCGCCGTGCTCCGGGAGCCGCTTCGGCGAGGCTATTGACGTTGGGGATCATCCGTATCTAATTTTCATACGTCCGAATCCGCCCGTTGATTCTTTACAAACCTCCGAAACGCGGCAGGAGAGTCCATGTCCTCGCTCGTCCGCCGGTCCGTCCGTACGCGTCCCCGGGCCGTCACCGGGCTCGCCCTCTTCCTCGCCGCGCTGGTCGTCGGCCCGCCGGCGCACGCGGCCGGCGTCAAAGGCGCGTCGCTTCGCGTGATGACCTACAACCTGCAGGCCGGCGCGGGCGTCGACCACGTGTTCGACCTCGAGCGCCAGGCCCGCGCGATCGAGGCCCAGCATCCCGACGTCGTCGGGCTGGAGGAGGTCGACGTCAACTGGGGCACGCGCAGCGACTACGTCGACGAGGCGTCGTGGCTGGCGCGGCGGCTGCACATGCGGGTGTTCTTCGCCCCGATCTACACGCTTCCGCCGGACCGGGCCGGCGCGCCCGACCGGGAGTTCGGTGTCGCGGTGCTGTCCCGGTTCCCGATCATCCAGGCGGAGAACCATGAGATCACGCGGCTGTCCACGCAGGTGCCGAACCCCGTGCCCGCCCCGGCCCCCGGCTTCCCCGAGGTGCTGATCAAGGCGCGCGGCACGCGGATCTGGGTGTACGACACCCACCTCGACTACCGCTCCGATCCCTCCGTACGCCGGGCGCAGGTCGCCGACATGGCGGCCATCATGGACCGACGACACGGTCCTAAGCTGCTGCTTGGGGACTTCAACGCCGAGCCGGACGCGCCCGAGCTCGCGCCGCTCTGGACGCGGCTGAGCGACGCGCTGACGGTCGCCGGGCAGCGTACGACGCCCACGTTCCCGGCCGACGTGCCGGTGACGCGCATCGACTACATCACCTTCACTCCCGGCCCGCGCGTCACCCGCGCGTTCGTGCCGGACACGCTCGCCTCCGACCACCGGCCCGTCGTGGCCGACCTGAAGGGGATCCGCTGATGACGACACGACGTGGAGTGCTCCGTGGCATCGCCGCCGGCGGCGCGGCCGTCCCGTTCGCCGCGCTCGGCGCACCGGCCGCCCAGGCCGACCAGGCCGCCCAGGCCGCTCAGGCCGACCAGGCCGCGTCCGGGAACGGCGGGGTCCGTACGGGCTTCGAGGTGCTGCGCGCCGGGGGCTACCGGGAACTGCGCGGCCAGAAGGTCGGGATGGTGGCCAACCCGACGGCGGTGATCCGTGACCTGAGCCACGAGGTGGACGTCATGCACGCGTCCTCCGGTGTGGACCTGGCCGCGGTGTTCGGCCCGGAGCACGGGTTCCGGGGCTCGGCGCAGGCCGGCGGCTCGGAGGGGTCCTACAAGGACCCGCGCACCGGGATCGCCGTCTACGACGCCTACGCCAAGACCCCGCAGCAGATCGCCGACTACTTCACCAAGTCCGGCATCGACACCGTGGTCTTCGACATCCAGGACGTCGGCGCGCGCTTCTACACCTACGTCTGGACGATGTTCGACTGCATGCGGGCGGCGATCCAGGCGGGCAAGCGCTTCGTCGTCCTCGACCGGCCGAACCCGCTCGGCGGCGTGGAGGCGACCGGGCCCGTGCTCCACCCGGAGTACGCCTCGGGCGTGGGCCGTGAGCCGATCGCCCAGCAGCACGCCATGACCGTCGGCGAGCTCGCCCGCCTGTTCGACGGGGAGTTCCTGGAGGGCAAGGCGAAGCCGCAGGTCATCCAGATGCGCGGCTGGCGGCGCGGCATGACCTGGGAGGAGACGGGCCTGCCCTGGGTGCTGCCCTCGCCGAACATGCCGACGATCAATACGGCGGTGGCCTATCCGGGCATGGGTCTGTTCGAGGCGGTGAACCTCTCGGAGGGGCGTGGCACGACCGTGCCGTTCGAGATGGTCGGCGCGCCGTACGTCGACTGGCACTGGGCCGACGACCTGAACGGCCTGGGCCTGCCCGGAGTGCGGTTCCGCGAGGCGTACTTCGCGCCCACGTTCAACAAGTGGGTGAACCAGAACTGCGGGGGCGTGCAGCTGTTCGTCACCGACCGCCGGCGCTTCGACCCGATCCGCACCGCGCTCGCCATGATCATCAGCGCCCGCCGGCTCTACCCGAAGGACTTCGCCTGGCGGGAGAGCAAGTCGCCGTACTGGATCGACCTCCTCACCGGATCCGACCAGGTCCGCACCGCGATCGACGGCGGCGCGAACGTCGACCAGGTCGTCGCGGGCTGGCAGGCCGACCTGGCGCGCTTCCGCGCGCAGCGCAAGCGCTACCTGCTGTACCGCTGAGTCCTCCCCACCCTCCGCTTCACCGCTGGATCCTCCCCACCCTCCGCACCCCCAGGAGAGACGATGCGCCGTGCCCTGCCGATCCTCCTCGCCGTCGCGGGCCTGTGCGCGCCGGCCGCGGTCGCCCAGGCCGCCCCGCCACCGGCCCCGCCGGTGAAGGGACTGTCGGCCCCCGCGCGTACGACCACCGCCGGTCCGCCGACCGTCACCGCCGCCGACCTGCGGTTCACCCCCGGCCGCGTGCTCCGGGACGGCACCCCGCAGCAGGCGGGGCTGTCGCCCGACGCGGTCGCGGCGATCGGCAAGGACGCCGCGAGCTACATGAACTCCGCGCCGACGCCGTACTACCCGGGCGCCGTCGTGCTCGCCGCCCGGAACGGCGTGGTCGCGGCGCAGGACGCGATGGGCTACGCGCTGCGGTACGCCGACGACAAGCCCACCGAGCTGCCGCGGGACCAGTGGATCCCGATGCGCAAGGACACGATCTTCGACCTGGCGTCCATGTCGAAGCTGTTCACGACCGTCGCGGCGATCCAGCAGATCGAGCGGGGCCGCATCGACCTGAACGCCACCGTCGCGTCGTACCTGCCCGGCTTCGGGCAGAACGGCAAGGACACGATCACCATCCGGGAGCTGCTCACCCACACGAGCGGCCTGCGGCCGGACCTGCCCTTCTACAACTATTCCGGCCGTGCCGCGCAGGAGGCGGCGCTGTTCGCGGACACCCCGCAGGCCACGCCCGGCACCGCGTACATCTACTCCGACCTCAACATGATCACGATGCAGTTCGTGCTGGAGAAGGTGACCGGCAAGACCCTCGACGTGCTCGTACGGGACGGCATCACCCGGCCGCTCGGCATGCGCGACACCGGCTACAACCCGCCGGCGTCGGAGAAGCCGCGGATCGCCGCGACGGAGTACGAGCACAAGCCGTACGCCGCCCTGGACCGCGGACTCGTCTGGGGCCAGGTCCACGACGAGAACTCCTACGCCCTCGGCGGCGTCGCCGGCCACGCCGGGGTGTTCTCCACCGCCCACGACATTGGGATCTTCGCCCAGATGATCCTGGACGGCGGGCGGTACGGTCACGCGCGGGTCCTGGACGAGGACTCTGTCCGGCTGCTGTTCACCGACTTCAACACGGCGTTCCCCGGCAACGCGCACGGGCTCGGCTTCGAGATCGGGCTGCGCTGGTACGAGGACGCGATGACCTCGCCGGTCACGATCGGGCACACCGGCTACACCGGCACCAGCATCGTGATCGACCCGATCTCCCGGTCGTTCGTGATCCTGCTGACCAACCGGGTCCACCCGACCCGCAACGGGCCCAGCATCAACCCGGCGCGCCGCGCCGTGGCGCGCGACCTGGGCCGCGCCGTCCCCGTACGACCGGCCGAGGGACGGGACGCGTGGTTCTCCCAGATGGCGGACGGCAAGACCGCGACGCTGACCGCGCCGATCGCGGGGGCTGCCAAGCTCTCCTTCGACCTCTGGTACGACACCGAGGAGACCGACCTCGGCGTGCTGGAGACCTCCTCGGACGGTAAGACCTGGACGCCAGCCCCGCTGTCCCTGCGGTCCGGGCGCAACGCGTGGACGGTGAACGGGGCGTTCTCCGGCTTCGCCGGGCGACGCTGGGCCAAGGCCACCGCGACGCTCCCGGCCGGTACCACCTCGGTCCGCTGGCGCTACACCTCCGACCCGGCGTACCAGGGCCGCGGCGTCTACGTCGACGGCGTACGGGCCTGGGACGCCGACGGCCACGTCGTGTTCAACGGCGAGCGCCCCGCCGACGCCGCCCGCTTCCAGCCGGCGGGCTGGGTGCTGAGCTCCAATTGACAAGCAGTGCCGAGGATCGTGGTGGCGTCAGCGACGACGATCCTCGGCGCTGACGCCCGCGCAGCCCGCGCCGTCCGGGCAGGCACCCGGGCGACGTGTCAGGCTTGGCCGGTGTGGCGCTGTGCCGTCCACGCTGTGACGACCCCTGCCATGACCAGAGCGCCACCGATGAGGCTCCCGGATGTCAGGTGTTCGCCGAGAAGTGCCAGGCTCCCCGTGACACCGACCAGGGGCTCCAGGAAGAGCAGGAGTCCCGCTTGGGTGCTGCCGATGCGGGCGACGGACAGGTTCCACATGAGCATGCCCGCCACGCTGGTGCCGAGGGCCAGGAAGATCAGCTCGATCCAGGCATCGGAGGGAAGAGCGGCCAGGGAGCGCGGGGTGACGGTGCCGGCGAGCGTCAGGTACGGGACGGCGCCGATCGTCGTGGAGATGGCGGTGGCGGTGCGGGGGCCGTGAAGGGTGCTCAGCGGACGCAGGACGATTGTGCAGGCGCCGAACAGCAGCGTCCCGAGTAGGACGAGTCCGAGTCCTTCGAGGGGCCGGGCGCCGGAGCCGCTGAGTACGGCCTCCGGGCCGGCGATGACGGCGACTCCGCCCAGGGCGACAGCGGATCCGATCCAGGCCCGGCGGGAAGTGCGCCGACCGAGGAACACGCGTGCCAGGGCAAGGATCCATATCGGTTCAGTGGCCAAGACCAGGGCTGCCGTCGAGGCGGGAAGCCACTGGACACCGAGGGCCACGGGCAGGTTGTATCCGACCATTCCGAGCAGGCCGGCCGCGATCGCGCGGAGAGCGCCGGCCCGGTCCAGGCGCCGCAGCCCGCTCACGCACCAGGGTAGGCACGCAAGCCCGGCCATCATCGCGCGCAGGACCGTCAGGGGTAGCGGCGCCAACTGGGCGACCGCCGCTCGGGTTGCCACGGGAGCGAGCCCCCACATGAATACCGCGGCCATGCCGCTGAGCGTCGCGATGATGACCGGTCGTGCGGCACCGGCGGCAGGCACAGCCTCGGCGGTGTTCACCGCGTCCGTGGTCGGGGACAGATTCATGCATCCACGGTGCTGTAATGGCCTTGTGCAGTTCAACACTTACACCGCGGCGGGGGCTCTCGTCGCGGCGGAACTCGTCAACGAACCGTCGGCTTCGGCGGCGTGGCTGTCCATCCTGCTGGAGCGCTATAAGGTCCACCGGCCGAGCATGGATCAGGCCGCGGCGGCCGAACTACACCGCTGGGCGGACGGACTGCGGCTGGCCTTCGAGACGACTGGGACCGAGCAGGCCGCCGCGGTCGACGCGCTCTTCGTCGCCGCCGACTGCCGCCCTCGGCTGGTCACCCACGACGGGCTGCCCTATCACCTGCACTACGCGCCCCTCGACGCGAACGTGACCACTCGGGTCAAGGCCCTCACGACGGCCGGACTGGCTCAGCTGATCGCCGACGGCGCCGCTGGACGGCTCGGCAGCTGCAGGCGCGAGGGATGCGCCGTCGTCTTCGTGGACACCTCGCGCAACGGCCGGCGCACGTTCTGCAGTGTGCGATGCGCGAACGCGGTCAACGTCCAACGTCACCGGGCGCGGCGACGCTATGGCGAGGCCCACCGGTAGATGACATGTGAGCCAGTCGTCACCCGAGGTGGCTTCACCGTCTGGCACACCGATCTGCTGCCGCCGCCTCCCAACTCCGTTCGTCCCTGACAGGCCGCTCACGGTCACTGCCCCGACCGGCCCGGGAAGCGTTCGGGACCAAGCCCGCCGGTTGATCGGGGCCCGATTCGATGTTCGCCGAGCGTTCCGGAAAGTTGCCCCTGAGATGGTCTGACTGGTTATGGTGGGGGTTGAGGGGAGTACTTCCCAGCGCCCACCCGGTCAGGACGGACCTCCCATGAGGTCCCCGGGCGGCGGTCCGCCGCGCGACGGCGGGTGAAGGAGACCTCGGCCGTATCGACGTGCCGGGAGTTCCCCATGTCGCAGTCCGTCGCATCGCCGCTGTTGTGGGCGATCACCATCGCCGGGGTCATCGCGTTGTTCGCGGTCGACCTGATCATGACCCGCCGCCCGCATACTCCTTCACTCCGTGAGTCGCTGGCGTGGTCGTGCTTCTACATCGCGCTGCCCTTCCTGTTCGGCGTCTTCGCCTGGAAGTGGTTCGGGGCGCCGACCGGGACGGAGTACTTCACCGGCTACCTGGTCGAGAAGTCGCTGTCCGTGGACAACCTGTTCGTGTTCATGCTGCTCCTCGCCGCCTTCGCGGTGCCGACGGTGCTGACCCAGCGCGTCCTGCTCTACGGCATCGCGGGCGCCCTCGTGCTGCGTGCGATCTTCATCGCGATCGGGGCGGCGGCGCTGCAGGCGGTCGACTGGGCGTTCCTGCTGTTCGGCGCGGTGCTGCTGGTCACCGCCGGGAAGATCCTCAAGGACGCGGTCAAGGGCACGGACCACGGCGTCGAGGTGTCCTCGCTGCGCTCGGTTCGCCTCCTGCGCCGCCTGATGCCGGTGACCGACGACTATCAGGGGCCCCGGATGTTCGCGCGGCAGGGCGGCCGGCGGGCGCTGACCCCGTTCGCGCTCGTGGTGGTGGCGGTGTTCGCCGCCGACGTGGTGTTCGCCGTCGACTCCATCCCCGCCGTCTACGGCATCACGCAGGACCCGTACCTCGTCTTCACGGCGAACGCCTTCTCCCTGTTCGGGCTGCGGGCGCTGTACTTCGTCCTGCAGAGCACGCTGAGCAAGCTCGTCCACCTGGGCTACGGGCTCGCCGTCATCCTGGCGTTCATCGGCGTCAAGCTCGTGCTGCACTGGGCGCACGGCCCGTGGCCGCGGGTCCCGGAGGTCCCCACGCCGCTGTCCCTCGCCGTCATCGTCGGAACGCTGCTGACGGTGACCGCGACGAGCCTGTACGCCCGGCGGCGCGCCCCGGCCCGGCTGCGGGCCGCCGAGGACTGATCATCGTAAAGAATCGTTAAAAACGGCCAGGGATTGGTATCACGACGAGCATGCGCAGCAAAGCCGACCTGACCGCCGCCATCAGGGGCGGCGGCCCGGCCGTCCTCGTCATCAACGCCCGGGCCCGCACCGGGGCGGCGCTGTTCGAGCACGCCCCCCGGCGGCTGGCCGAGCAGGGCATCGCCGTCGCGCGGGTGATCAACGTACGGCGGCCAGAGCGCCTGGCGCGGGCCCTGGACGAGGCGATCGCCGAAGGGCCGGATCTGCTCATCGCCGCCGGCGGCGACGGCACGCTGAGCACCGCGGGCAAGCGCGTCGCAGGTCTCGACCTGGCGCTCGGCGTGTTGCCCGTCGGCACCACCAACAACTTCGCCCGCAGCATCGGCTGGTCCGGTGACCTCGACGGCGCGCTCGCGACGCTCGGATCCGGCAAGGTCGCCGACGTCGACCTCGGCCAGGCCGGCCCGGACGCCTTCACGAACATGGTCAGCCTGGGCGTGTCCGTGCAGGTCGCGGGCCGGGTGCCGCACCGCCTCAAGCGGCACCTCGGCCGCAGCGCGTACCCGCTGACCGCGCTGGCCGCACTCCGCGGCCACCGGCCCTTCCAGGCCCGCATCACCACCGGCGACACGAAGCTGGAGTTCGAGACGCATCAGCTCAACATCGCGAACGGCGCGTTCCACGGCGGTCGCCGCATCGCCCGTGACGCCGACATCGACGACCGGCTGCTGCTGGCCTATCGCTTCGGCGCGGGCAGCCGCCTGCACCTGGTCGGCTCCGCGGTCCGGCACGCCCTCGCCGGGTCGTACCTCAGCGTGGACGACGAGCCGTTTCTCACCACCGGCGACCTGCATCTGGAGACCGACCCCGCCCTGCCGCTCGACGTGGACGGCGAGATCCGCGGCCGTACCCCGGTCCGCATCCACGTCCGCCCCAACGCCCTCCGCGTCATGGTCCCCCAGGACTTCACCGACCGCTGACCCACAGCGGCCACGGGGGCTCGCGGGTGATCGATCGTCGGCATTCGCCTCGGCGGCTCCCGGGACCCGCGCGGCGCGAAGCGGCGCGCGCCGGCCGGGGCTCATGGCCGCGGGTCGATCGGCGTGAGCCCTCCGAGGCGGTCCTCGATCTGCTGGGCGGCGGCCAGGCACAGGTCCTCGCGGAACGCCCGGCCGACGATCTGCACGCCCGCCGGGAGCCCGTCGGCCACTCCGGTCGGTACGGCCACCCCGGGTACGCCCACGAAACTGGTCACCGTGCACAGACGCATGCCCGCCCCGACCCGATCGCGTCCCGCCCGGTCGCGTGACTCCAGCCCCGGCTCGACGGGCGGCTCGGTGAACACCGGCCCGACCAGCAGCGGGTACTCCTGGAGGAACTCGAACCAGGACCGGCGGATGTTCAGCCATGAACCCATCAGCTTCACCAACTCCGCGGCACTCGCGGGCGGAGTCCGCTCCATCGCCATCTCGATGTAGCGGTCTCCTCCTTCGCCGAGCAGGGTCCGCACCACCGGCCAGGTGGGGGCGAACTCGGTCACGGTGATCCGGCCGTACGCCTCGAGCGCCTCGTCCAGTCGCGGTACATCCGCCACCTCCCGCACGTCGTATCCGGCGTCCCGCAGCGCGTCGGCGGCGGCTGCGATGGCCCCGCGGACCGTGGGGTGCGCGCCGTGCCCGCCGGGATCGGCGACGACCGCGACCTTGATCGGCGCCTGAAGGGGCTCACCGCGGAGAGGGGCGGGCACGGCTCGGGGGTCCCGCGGATCGGTCCCGGCCAGGACCTCGTACGCCAGCCGCAGGTCGGTGATCCTGCGGGCGAGGGGCCCGTCGGTGACCAGCATCTGGGAGGCCGGTCCGGGGTCGTCCGGGCCGATGACGCGATGGTCGGCCGGGAACCGCCCGGTGGTCGGCTTCAGCGCCGCCACGCCGCAGAAGGAGGCCGGAATCCGCACCGATCCACCGGAGTCGTTGCCGAGGCCGAGGGCGGCCATCCCGGTGGCGACGGCCACCCCGTCGCCACCGCTCGAGCCTCCCGGGGTGCGGCTCGGGTCCCACGGGTTGACGGTGTCGCCGAACAGCTCGCTGCGGGTGTGCATCCCCGCGAGGATCATGGTGGGTACGTTGCTGTGCCCGATCGGGATGGCTCCGGCCGCGCGCAGCCGCGCCACGGGAGGCGCGTCGGCGGGTGCGATCAGATCCCGGAAACGCGGCGTGCCGAACGTGGTCGGCACGCCCTCGATGGCGGTGGTCTCCTTCACCGTGAACGGCACGCCCGCCAGGGGGCCCGGCTCTTCGCCCGCGGCGCGCCGCCGGTCGATCCTCGCCGCGGCCTCCCGGGCACGCTCGGCCAGAAGCTGCGTCACCGCGTTGACGCGCGGGTTGATCTCGGCGATGCGCGCCAGGTGACCGTCGATCAGTTCGACCGCCGACACGTCCCCGTCGCGAACCGCCGCCGCCTGTTCGGCGGCTGTCATCTTCCATACGGCGTCCTGCACGGCTCTTCCGTTCCTCTCCACGTTCCGATGCGCTCGCATCGGAACTGTAGCCTGGAACCGATACGGTCGCATCGGAAAGGGAAGGCCGGGATGCCCAGGCAGGTGGATCACGAGAGCCGGCGACGTCGCATCGCCGAGGCCGTCTGCGGCCTCGCGGACGAACGCGGACTGGAGGGTGTGACCCTGCGCGACGTCGCCGACCGGGCGCAGGTCTCCATGGGCGCCGTTCAGCGCTGCTTCCGCAGCAAGGAGGAGATGCTCCGGTTCGCGGTCGGCCACATCGGCGAGCGGATCACCGAACGCGTGCGGACACGGCTGAACGCCAGTCCGGCGCAGTCGGCCGCGACCGCTCTCGGGTACGCGGCGACCGAGATCGCACTACTGCACCGGGACCACCGCGCCGAGGCGCGGGTGTGGCTGGCGTTCGTCGCCCAGGCCGCCGTGAGCGCACCGCTCGCGACCACTCTGCGGACCGGTTACGCGGCCCTTCAGGATCTGTTCGCCCGCCTCATCGCGGAGGCCGCCGAGAGCGACCCGCCCGGCGACGGCGGCAGTGCGCCGGTCGACCCGCACCGCGAGGCCCGCGCCCTGCTCGCCCTCGCGGACGGCCTCACCACCCACGTGCTGATCGGTCACCTTACCGCCGAGAACGCCGCCGACGTCCTGGACGCCCACCTGACAAGCCTCTGGGAACGCCTGGGGGAAGGCTCGCGTGAAGCGGATGGCGGGTGATGGGGCTCACCGGCGTGCCGAGGTCTGGGCCCCGCGGTGATCCCTGGCGGTCACTGCGTCAAGAGCGCAGTGACCGCCAGGGATCTCGTTGGTGGTCGGCTCAGCGGCCGTTCAGGCCCTTGTCGAGGCCGGCGCGGCGCAACGCGTCGGCCATCGCGCCGCCTCCACCGCCTCCACCGCCTCCACCGCCTCCACCGCCGCCGGAGCCGCCGCGGTCGCGGCGCTGCCGACCGCCCGTGCGGTCGCCGCCGTCGCGGCGGCCGCCCTGCCGGTTTCCGCCCTCCCGGCGGCCGGGGGCCCCCCGCGGGGGGGGGGGGGGGGGGGGGCCGCGGGGGGGGGGGGGGCGGCGGCGGGGGGGGGGGCGGGGGGGGGGCGGCGGCCGCACGGGCCGCGGGGGGAAACACCCGATAGCACGACGGGCGCCGGCCCCGCAACCCGGCCG
>NZ_JBFAUT010000053.1:14766-67872 GCF_040679475.1 Actinoallomurus sp. NPDC052274 | reverse complement strand
CCCGTGATCAGGAGGCCGTCGGTGCTGGAGGAGCAGCGGATGCCGTAGCCGACCAGGTCCGTGGCCCGGCTCGCGGACTTGATGTAGTTGTCGACGATCTGGATGTCGCTGCCGGACAGCACGTGGATCCCGTTGACGCCGGCGTCGCGGACCGCGTTGCCCTCGAGCTGTATGCCGGTACCGGTGTCACAGGAGATCCCGGATCCGCCTGTGGAGTAGATGCGGTTTGCCTCGACGACGCCACCGACGATGTTCTGCTGGGAGATGCCTGTGTTGGCGGTGCCGCGAACCGTGTTGTCACCGACGGTGTACTGCTCGACGTACAGGAGCCTGATGCCGTTCTGTCCGCCGGACGTGCCGTCGACGATGTTGTCCGCGATGCTCGCGCCGACGATACGGCCGGTGGCTTCTCCTTGGAGCGTGATGGCGTCGTTGTAGCTGCCGCCGCCGGTGATCTCGTTTCCGGTGACCGTGATGTCGTTGATCTGCTGGGACGCGGACGTCTGATTTCCGTTGACGTCCATGGTGTCGTTCGCGTCGGTGCTGTTGACCACGCGGACCCACACGCCTGCTCCGCAGCCACGGATCTGGTTGTCAGCGACCGTGAGGTGGTTGTAGTTGTAGGCGTCGACCGCGTACTGCAGCAGCGCGTCGAACATGCAACCCGTGATGCGAATGTCGCTGTGCCAGGTGCCGATGGTCGCCGAGTGGGAACCGATGCCGCGCGGCCAGGCCGTTGTGCCGGGCGTGCCCGACGGCCCGAAGTAGCAGTCCCTGATCGCAATGTCCTGGCAGACGGCGTTGTCGTACGGGCCGAAGGGTCCGAAATAGGCTTCGCCCTTGGCCAGGTCGATCTGCAACGCCTCGCTGAAGCCGCGGCTGTGGTCGGCCGTGGTGTCCCGGAAGCCGGTGAACTGGACGCGCTCGAACCTGGCGGTGAACGTGCTGTTGATCTCGATCCCGTGGAACGACGGGACATCCTTGATGATCAAGTCCCGCACGGTGACGTTGCGGGCGTGACCGATCGACATCCCGCACGAGTTGGTGCTGATGACCGTGGCCTGGAGGTCCCAGATGCCGCCCTCGATCACGATGTTGCCGTGCCCGGTGTACCCGCCGTACGCCTGGTTCGCGTCGCCGTTGACCAAGATCGTGTTCGGGGCGCCGCGTACGAACGTCGCGCCGGGCAGCAGCGTCAACCGGGTGTTGCGGTAAATCCGCAGGGGCAGGGTCGCCAGCCGGTATGTGCCGGGCGGGACGACGACCCAGCCGCCGCCGGCGTTGAGCGCGGCGGTCAGCGCGGCCTGGATCGCTGGCGCATCGTCGGCCACCCCGTCTCCGACCGCACCGTACGTGGATGACCTGACGTTGAGAGCGCCGGTGTCCGAGACGTCGGGGACCGTGGCCGGCGGAACCCACGAGGCGTTGCCGTCCCCATCGGAGACCAGCACGTACCCGGCTCCGGCTCCGGCGGAAATCCGCAGCGGGACGGCCCCCTCCAGCGCGAGGGTGCCGGTCATGGAGTCACCGTTCTTGCTGACCTTGTCGACGGCTCCGTAGCCCTGAGCAGTGATGATGCCTCCTAGATGAGTTTTCCGGCGACGACGTAGGTCGCGCCGAGCGGGAGCATGAGGACCAGGTCGCCCGGCCCGGGCGTGTAGGACGCGATGCGCTGGTACGGCCCGGATAGGCTGGTGTCACCGGCGAGGGTGACCTTCGGCTGGCCGCCGCTGTAGGCCGGGTCGACGGTGCCGGTGATGGTCTGGATGCGTGTCCCGGAGTCGATGCCCGCCGTCCGGGTCTCCAGGAGGGTGACGCGGCGCAGCAGCGCGGCGAACATCGCGGTGAACCGCCGGTCGGGCGGGTCGGGGAAGGTGCTCACGCGGCGAGCCCTCCGAGCTGAATCTTGATGGTTTCGGTCTGGTTCGCGCCGGGCGGTGTGCACGTCCAGCCGCTGATCCGCGCCTGGGTCTGCAGGCCCGGCTCGCCGTTCGGGCCAGCCGGGTGCAGGGGCGAGGTCGCCAGCAGCCAGGCGTAGTCACCGAGGTTGATCTCGCGGATGAGTGGCCGCGCGCCGGGCGCGAGCGACACCGAGGGGCTTTCCTGCGCGCCGGTGTGCGCGGGCAGCTTCCCGTCGGCGTAGGCGTTGATCTGCGCCTGGCTGGTCACGCCGGTACCGGCGTAGGAGATCGTGTCCTCCAGCAGCGGATAGCCCGCCGCCAGGTCGACGTCGTCGCGCCCGTGCGGGTACTGCGACTGCCACGGCAGCGCGGCACCGTTCGGCGGGGCGGTCGCGATGAGCGCGTTCGCGCTGCTCGAACCGGTCCGCGGGTAGGCGTAGTCGTAGGCGTTACCCGGGTACTGGAAGACCAGTTGTGACGTGGTGATGGGTGTGCCGAGCCGGGGGTAACCGAGCAGCGGCACGATGATCGGGTTCCCGGATGCGTCGAGCGCGGGCTGATAGGTCCACTCGAAGCCGGCGGTCGCCGCGAGGTCCCCGAAGGCGTCGTAGACCTTCCGCAGGTCCGCCGCCTGGTAGTTCAGCGACAGCGTGACACCGGAGGCCGCAGCCGGCGTACCGACGGGCTGCTGCAGGCCGGCCATCGCGCCGTTCGGGGTCTTGCTGATCGCGAAGTTCTGCAGCGCCGCGAAGATCGCGAAGGCGTCCTTCCCCGTGAAGGAGAGGTTGGCGTCGATCTGCCGGTGCTGAAACAGCGACTCGGGGGTCGACGCGGCGATGGGGAGCGTGGAGTCGGCGATGCTCTGGTGCGGCCAGTCCCACACGATCCCGCACCAGACCGGGAAGTCGTCTTGGGCGGCCCAGATTAGGGTCCGCCGCGGTTCGAGCGCTTCCAGGTAGACCGTGTTCTGCGCCGTGGTGTTCTTGGCGAGGTTGAGGCTGCCGGTGAGCTGGCCAACCCCGTTGATCTGCCGGCCGAAGCTCTGGACGGTCAACGGGATGTTGTCGGCGAGGACCTGGCCGGTGACCAGGTGCGTCGTCCAGTACCGGTACGACGCCACGGGTCAGGCGCCCTGCTCGTAGCTGACGCCGTCCAGCGAGCACCACGCGAGGTTGCCCTGCGGGCCCTCGCCTCTCACCTGCCCATTCGACCCGATCCGCAGCCGGGCGGCCGGCTGGCTCGTCAGGGACGTCGCCGCAGTGACGTACACGTCGGACGCGGGCCGGTAGCCGGCCGGGAGGGTGCCGAACAGCATCCCGCCGCTGACCGTGAGGTCCATGACGATGGCCAGGTTCGTATTCGGCTTGAGGCTGCCGCGGAAGTAGACGCGCGGCTGCGGCCCGGCCTGGACCTTCCGGTACGCGGGTGAGCCGGCGTTCAGCTGAACGTTGGTGCCGCTCGTCGGCCAGGTGATCCACCCCGAATCCGTGACCGTTCCGATGATCAGCCAGGAGCTCGAGGACTTCTTGTAGATCTCCTCGTTGCCGGTGTCCCGTCTGAAGATCTTCATCCCGTCGGGCGGGTTGACGATCGCATCGCGCTCCGCCTGGGAGTTCACATCGAGCCGGCCGCCGGGCACCGTCGTGAACTGCCGCTTGTCGGTGATGTTCGCGGCCACGATGCTGGTCACGTTCGCGGCGACCGCGATCTGAGCGAGCACCACCACGTGCAGACCAGTAATCGACGGTGCGGCCGGGACGGGCGCCGCCGTGCCGGTCAGGACGGCGATCTGTGCAACCGAGGTGGCGTCGCCGTTGTCCACGACCTGTGCCACGACCAGGTCGATCCTGGGGTTGACGGCGTCGCTGGTGTCGAGGGTGATGGTGCCCTGGGACAGCAGCGCCATCCGGTACGCGCCGTACAGGCTGCTGGTGGCGTTCGGGACGATGCAAAAGCCCGGGTTGATCGTGATTTGCATGCCGGTCGCGGCCGACACCTGGAGCGGCTCGGCTCCGGCGGCCGGGAGCACGCCGCCGCGGGCGGAGACCGCTGAGGCACTCCCGGTGGACAGCGTCAGCGCGGCGGTGTCCACGGTCCGGCCGAGTTGGCCGTTGACCGTGGCACCGTCGCACAGCCACGGGAAGCCGCAGGAGATGGGGGTCGCCACAAACGCTCCTCAGATGTAGGCGTTGCGCCACTGGACGGTCATGGAGGCCGCTCCGCCGGCCGAAAGGCCGGAGAGCTGGACGAGGTTGTCGCCGGGTTGCAGCCGCCACCAGGACGAGTAGGGGTCGGCCGGCCGGTAGCCGCCGTTCAGGTAGCCCTGCCGGGCGTCCAGGTCGATCAGGAGGCGATCGGTTGCGCCGAGGTTGAGCTGGGAGTAGGAGATCCGCTGTCCCGTCGTGATGTTCACGACGGTCGGCGCGGGCATCGGGCCGGTCACGGTGATCAGCGCCGGGGTCTCGAAGTTCCCGCCGTTCCTGACGGTCATCGAGCCGGCTGGAGGCTGGTTGGGCAGCGTCGCCGGCACGGTGAACGGGACCGTCAGGCCGATGCTGGCGCTCGCCGCGCTGACGGTGACGGTCTGGACCTCAGCGGCGTACTTCCTGGGGTCCGGGGCGACCAGCGGAATCTGGAATTCGCAGTCGACGAGCGTCGGGTAGGACTCGGTGACGTTCGCCGAAGCGTTCCGCCGCACCCCCGCTTGCTTCGGGATCGGCTCGTCGTACCGGAACAGCGCGAGGTCGCCGACCGGTACGGCCTGCTGCAGTTGCGCGCGTGCGACGTCCCGTAGCGCCTGGGTCTTGGCCGACGCGAGCAGCGTCAAGGTGATGATCCGCGGCCCGTAGAACTGCGGCACCGGCCAGCCACCGTGATCTCCGGACTTCTGGATGACCTGCCCGACCGCTGGCGCGGAGTCCCAGCCGTCGATCTTCTTGAGCATCCAGGCGGTGCCGTGCTCGTCGACGCCGCCGATCGGGATGCTGACGCCTTGGGCGTCGTAGGTCAGGGTGCCGGTCCAGTAGCCGACGTCGCCGGAGGCGACCGGCAGGACGTACCCACCGAGGACGTTGATGTTCTCCGTGACCAGGTACCGGTTGCCGTCCGGGCCGTACGTGCACGTCCAGTTCGCCACGTAGATGCCCGTGGCCGCATCACCAGGGACCTGCCACATGGCGGCGTACTGGCCGATCCCGGTCCGCCAGATCGTCCCGGGCACGGCCGGCGGGTTGCCCTCGGCGTAGAAGAACGGCCCGGCGGTGTCCTCGACGAGCCCGACCTCGTTGCCGTACGTGATGTCGAGGCGGACCTCCGACGGATCGTCCAGGAGCCCGGCTTCCTCGTTGTAGAACGCCAACTCGAGAATCAGCGGCGCGTTCGGCTGCCCGATCGGGATGGTCACCGCTCGCCCCCCATCAGGAGTTACCGATCGCCGTGGCGAGGTGGAGCTGCAGCGCGGCGAGCTCCTCCGGGCCGGGCCTCGGCCCGCCGTGGAAGTGGTTCTCCTGGTGCACCGCCGGCCGCGCCTGGACGCCGCCCGTGAGGCCGGTGAGGACCTCGGCGAGCCGCTCGAGCGCCGCCGTCTGCCGCGGGTCGAGCACCGCCTCCGGCTGGCCGGTTGCGTTCATGACGGCGGACATGCCGGGCGGGAGGTAGCCGCCCTGGTCATACCAGCCGGCGCTGACCTCGTGCCCCCAGGCGTTCGCGGGGCTGTGGTACCGCTTCTGGATGTAGTTGAGGCCCCAGCGCATCTGGGTGGCGGCGTTGTCGTGCCAGTCCGCGCCCGCGGCCGACATCTTCGAGGCGGGAAGGCTCTGCGGGATGCCGTACGCTCCCGAGCTCGGGTTGAGCGCGTTCCACCTCCAGCCCGATTCGCGGTCCCAGAGCTTGATCAGCGCGTTGTACTGGTCGGGGGTGCCCCAGCCGTACGACATGAGGGCCTGCTGCGCCCAGGACTTCGCGGTGGCCGGTGCGGCGTGGATCAGGCTGCCGCCGGGCCCGTTGGTGACGGGGTACTTCGGGCGGGCGTGGCCCTGGGCGCTGCCGCGGTTGACGAGCGCCACGCGGTCGCCGTAGTTGCCTTCCACGCTCTGCCAGCCGCCGGTACCGCCGCCGGACACGGCGATGCCGACGTGGCCGATGCCGCCCCACCCGGAGGACTCCCCCGAGTAGAAAACGATGTCGCCCGGGAGGATGCCCGCGCTACCTGTTTGGAATTGCCGCCCGAACCCTTGCGCCATTCCCGGCGCTGACGGGTTCTGCGGGAATATCGAAGCGTTCCCCGTTTGCTTCGCGAGCCAATCAATGAAATCCGCACACCACTGTTCCGCTGGCCTACCGAGGCCAGCGGAGTACATATTGCTATTGTTCGGGCCTTCGTGATATCCGACCTGCGCCTTGGCCAGGTTGACCATGGCCATCGCGCCGCCGGACATTCCAGCGCTGGCGATGTACTTCGCCAGGTCCTTGATGAGTTCGGTCGGGACGCCGGTCATCATCTTGGCGAGGTCGCCCTGCGCGTTCGTGGAGACAACCTTGCCGAGCAGCTTCTGCATCGCCTCCGACGGGTGGAGCATGAAGTTCGTCATCCACTCCGCGCCGCCGATGACCTTCTCCAGCCCGCCGAACAGGTCACCGACGATCCCGCCGCCGGCGAAGTGGTGCGCGTCGCTCGCGCCCGTAGTTCTGCCGACCATCGCATCGATCACGCGGTGGCCGCCGAGCATCGAGACCTGCTTGCGGGACAGCACCCGCTCCCCCGGCGTCAGCAGCGTCGGGACGATGTCGGCGTCGACGTCCGGGCCGGGCACCACGCCGCCCTGGTCCGGGCCCGGGACGACGCCGCCGGCATTCAGCGCGTGAACCTCGGGCAGGTCGAGATTCTTCATGCCGATGTGGTCAACGACGGCGTCCCACAGTTTCCGGATGCCGCCCATGTAGACCGTGGAAATCAGGAAGTTGACGGGCGTCTTGAAAGTGTCTTGCAGCGTTTTCCAGACCTGGCCGAGGGCGGAGACCCCGCTCTGGAAAATGCGCTTGAGTCCAGAGAAGAAGTCGGTGACGCCGCCGGTCACGCTGTCCAGGGTGGAGGTCGTGTTGTCCTTGGTGTCGCCGAGCCAGCCCTTCCACAGATTCGAAAGCCAGTCGGTCGTGTCTCGCCAGGTGTGCCGCAGCCACGAGAACGCACCCGAGAAGACGCCCTTTATGTCGACGTCCCAGATTCGCTTGAGGTACGTGTATACGTTGTCGAACGTCTTCTTGGTGTCTGTCCAGAGCGTGCCCCACGATTGGGTCGTGGTGGTCGCCATCTTCAGGACGCCACTGGTCATGTGCGCTAGCCACGTGACGAGGCTGGCGAGGCCCATTTCGAGCTGTGCGAAGATCTTGATCCCCAGGACCAGCGCGGGAATGACGAGCGGCAACGCCCGCAGCGCGAGAACCGTCAGATTCGCGCTGAGCTCGACGAGCTGCGGGAGCAGCGGCGTGATCGCGACGAACATCTGCACCCAGGCGGGAATCAGTTGCCGCTGGATCACCGGTAGCAGCGGGGGAAGCGCCTTGACCAGCAGATTCACGAATTCGGTGACCATGCGGGTGAGGCTGGGTGTCAGCTGGCCGATCGCCTGGGCCAGCGGGCCGGCTAGCTGCAGCGCTAGCGAGGCGAGCAGCTTTCCGACCGGCTCGAGCAGCCCGAAGAGTGGCGTCGTGGATTTGATCAGTGACGCGAAAAGGTCAATGACCGGGGGTAGCACTAGAGACAGTTCACGCCCCAAAGTTCGCGCCAAAGTCTGGACGACCGGCAATAGCGGCTTGAGCGCGACCGACAAAGCGCCCGCCAATTGCGCTATCAATTTCCCAAGAATTGGCAGGACTGGCGAAATGGAGACCGCTATTTCGCTGATGGCTCGGGCCGCGAGGGTCAGCAGAGGCGTCAGGCCACGAATCGCGACGGAAAGGCCGGCGCCCAGGGCGGAAGCCAGGGCGCGGAAGCCGGGTAGGAGCGCCGCCAGCGTGGGGGCCAGGGCATCGGCCAGGGCGGAGATCACCTGGCCGAGGGGGCGTCCGAGGGATCCGACGGCTTGCCCGAGGGTGGACAAGATCACGCCGACGGATCCGGCGGCGGGCTCCATGGCCTTGAACAGGGCAGAGAAGCCGTTCGCGATGGCCGCGAGGCCGCGGGTCAGGCCGGCGCTGGCCGCGCCGCTGACACTGAACATGTGCAGCAGGGCCTCGGCCATGCGGCCGATCGCCGGGCCGAGCACCGAGACCATCTGGTTGCCCTGCGCGAAGATCCGCTGCAGCTCCGCGTGGAACCCGCTGGACCGGATGACGTTGCCGAGCGCGGAGAACTGGCCGGACAAGATGCCGCCCATCTGCGCGATCTCGCGGTTCACCGTGGGCAGGAGCGACTCGCTGTCCCGCAGGAACTTCGTCACGCCGGGCAGGAAGTTCGTCTGTGCGGTCGACGACAGGTTGTGCAGCTCGCCCCGCATGCCGAGGAGCTGGCGGACGAAGTCGCGGCCGGCGGCCGTCATACCGGCCATGTCCCGCGCGAACTTCGCTGCGGCCTGGCCGTTCGCCTCCGCCGTGATCTGGGCCTGCAGTGCCTGCTGCCGCTGGATGTCCGCGAGGCTCTGGGTGGCCTTGCGGACGGCCTCCGATGAGGCGATCTGCGCGTTCGCCGCAGCCCGCTGCGCGTCCGCGAGCGCCCGGTGAGCGTTCTCTACGCCCTGCAGGGCCAGCCGTTCGGAGTTTTTGGCCTGTACGACCTGCGGCGACCCTTCGACGCCGGCCTTGTTCGCGCGGGCGGCGTCCTCGGTGGCGTGCGTGGCTCGCTGCTGGGCCTCCGTCAGGGCCTGCTGCGCCTGCCGTACGGCCAGATCGGCCTGGGCGCGTTGCAGCGCCGTGCTGGCGTTGCTGGCGTTGACCTGCTGCTGGTTGATCCGCGCCTGTTCCAGGGCGATCCTGGCCGCCTCGGCGGACAGGGCCGCGTCCTTCTCCTGGTTGTTCAGCTCCTCGAGCTGCAGCGCGGCGTCCCGACGCGCCTGTGTGAGGGCACGCTGCGCCATCTGCTCCGAGATGATCGCGTTCTGCAGTCCCTGCTCCGCTGAGGCGACCGCCTCGGCAGCCTGGATGGCCTGCTGCGCTGCCGCCCGCTTGGCGTCGGTGATGGCCTGCTCGGCGTTGCGGATCGCGATGCTGTTCGCCAGCTCGGTGGCGGCGACCTGGGCTGCGGACTGCCCCATCGCGTTCTGCGCGGCGGTCGCGTCGGTGAGCGCTTGCCGTACGCCGCTGAAGGACAGGCCGACCGTCGCGCCGACGCCCGCGAGGGCGCCCAGGAGCCCGCCGGCGCTCGGCGCGGCGATCGCCAGGCCGGCGATCGCGCCACCAAGCAGGGAGATGTGGCTGGCGGCGTTGTCGGCGGCCGCGGCGTCGGCAGTCGCGGCCTCCTTGAAACCGGCATCGTCCAGGCGGATCCGGGGGTGGACGTCCTTCGCGCCGAGGTCGTCGAGCGTGACCCGGGCTTCCTCCACGCCGGCGTCGAAGTCGGTCTTGTCGACGCCGAGCCGGGCCCGCGCCTCCTCCTCGGTGAACGTGTCGACGATCGCTTTGGCTTCGGTGACGGCGCGTTCGACGGCGGAGGGGTCCGCGCCGAGCCGGATCCGCTCCTCACCGACGGAGTCGATCGCGGCCTTGAGCTTCTCGCGGAACCCGGTCGCGTCCGGGTCGACCAGGACCTTCGTCTTGGTCTGGTCCCGCTCGATCTCGGTCTTGACCTTCTCGGGGAACCCTTCGGTGTCGGGGACGACCTCGACGTACGCGGTCGCGACACGGAAGCCCTCAGCCACGAGATCACCCCCGTCCGCGGTGTGGTTCTCTCGTCAGCTCGAGGGCGGGGCCTTGACCTCGACGACCTCGAACAGCGGCGCGAAGTTGCCGCCAGCGGCGAACTCCGGATGTGTGCGTAGCGTCGCCGCGGTGCCCTGAACGGGTGCTTGCCGTGCGCTGCCGGCCGCCGGGCCGTACGCCGGGGCCCGATCCGGCGCTGGGTTCTCCCGCTCCTGCAGCTCCTGGACGACGACGGCCATGCGCCCCTGGTAGGCGGGCAGCCGCCAGGCCAGCTTCCAAAACGTCACCGCGTCGAGCGCCAGGACGTCATCGACGCGGTGGAACACCGACAGGTCCGAGCAGACGTCATCCAGGTGAGCCCGTAGAAACATCACCTCGGCCAGGCGCGGGCCTATCGCTCTTTTGGGCCCTCCAAGGCCCCGTTGACGATCTCGAACGCCTTCGTGATGACCTGCTGCAGGTCCTCTCGCTCCAGGCCCTCATAGTTCATGAGCGCCCGATAGCCGTCGACGCCGAGGAGCTTCTTGAGCATGAAGGCGATGCCGGCCTCCTGGCCGCGCTCGTCCATCGCGTCGAGGATCTGCAGTGCGACCTCGGCACCGGGCCGCGCCGGGACCGAGTAGGCGACGTCGTCGATGTAGAACAGCACCACGCGGCGCTCGCGCGCCTCGGGGTCCTTCGGCTTCGTCTTCAGCCGGAGCACCCCGGACGGCTCCGGGGCGGTCTCGCCGGTCTCCTGAGCGGCGGCCTGGGCGTGAATCTCAGCGACCATGTCCTCGTCTCTCCGATCAGGCGGTCTGGTCGACGATGTGGATCGGCGAGATGCTCTGGCTGACGTAGAACGCCGTCAGGGTGCAGTCGTAGACGTTGTTGTTCTGCATCTGGTAGCTGAACTGCACCTTCGCCTGGGACAGGACCTTGCGGACGATGATGCGGCGGCGGGCCGCCGCGCCGGTGGCCAGCGCCGGCGCCCACCCATCGATGAGCAGCGCGGCGTACGTCGGCTGCGTCGCGCTGGTCGTCGTCTGCAGGTCCGCCGTGGCGTATCCGGTGCCCGAGCCCATCGTCAGGAGGTTGTTCAGGACGAGGTTCAGGTTCTCGAGCGTGGCTTCGGCCAGCTTCAACGTCACCTGGATCTGCCGCTTGGTGAGCCGCGCGCCGACCGGGTCGACGAGCTGGTCCACGGTGAGCTGGTCGTAGGTGTTGTCGATCTCCGCAGTGACACCACCCTGGGTGCCGCCGACGCCCGTCCACCCGGCACCGGGCGCGGTCGCCACCGCGGAATCGGCCGGCTCGGTCGCGCCGAAGCCGCCGGCGTAGACGTCGGCCGGGCCCTGCACAAGGTTCGCCGGCGTGACGACGTTCGTGGTCATCTGTCTCCTCAGACATGCGAAACGCCCGCGCGGTGGCGGGCGTGGGGAACGGGTTGGGGTGGTGGCGACCGGGCGGGTCAGGCGACGCCGGGGACCTGGAGGAGAGCCACCGAGACGTTCGTCTGGGCGCTGAAGTCGACCTGGACCTGATACGAGCCGTCGGTCCGGTTGAACTGGCTCGGCCACGGGCCCAGCAGCGCGATCGCGTTGGTGGCGAGCGGACCGCCGGACACGCCGGGCACGCTCTGCCCCTGGATCGTGAGCCAGATGTCGCTGGTCGGCGTCGTCGGGGTCGCTCCGACACTGACGGCGAGGATCTCCCGACCTGTGTTCACGAAGGTGACGCCGGTGTTCGCGCCCAGGGACACGAGGGCGCCGGTCAGATTCAGAGGCAGCGCCTTCTGCAGGGGCTGCGCCGTGAGGGTGAGCAGCGCCATCGGTCAGGCTCCCCTCGCGGCCTTCGCCGACTGCTTGCCGCCGGCCTTGGCCGGGTCGGGCGCGGGCTCGGGGTCCGCGGGCTCGAGCACCTTCAGCTCTGCCTCGACGCTCGCCAGCTCGGCGGCCAGCGTGTCACGGCGGGCGATCAGCGCCTCCCGCTCGTCGACGAGCAGGCCCTGCTGCCGCAGCCCCGGGATCTCCGAGCTGTCGACCTCGATCGGCTCGGCGAACATCGAGACGCGAACGGTCATCTTGGCCACGTACGGCTCCTATCGGTCGAGGGTGACCCACTGGAATTGCAGGTCGAAGGAATAGCCCGCGTTGTCGCCGACGTCGCCGTACACCCGGTGCGGCTCGGTGAGCGGGTAGACGCTGGTGGCGCGGGCGGTCGGGTAGGTCACGTCGCCGACGGCCGGCTGCAGCTCACGGCCGAAGGTCAGCATGTCGTAGCAGGCGGAGCGGATCTGCTCGGCCAGGTTCGCGGCCATCCACCACGGCGGCCGGTTCGACCCGGGCACGCACGCCCAGCAGTCGACCTGCACGACCGGCTTCTTGAGCGGGATGTCGGAGTCGGGGGTGCCACCGACGACCGCGACGGTGACGTACCCGTACGGCGCCCAGGTCGTGTTGTCCGGCGGGAGCTGCTCGCCGACGCCGGCCTGCCATCCGGGGATGGACGCGATCCACGCCTCGGCGACCATCTCACTCGTGGGGTACAGCAGCGGGGACGTCATCACAGGTCCCGTTCGGTGTAGAGCGCTGCGCGCAGGTACGGCTGCGGGGCGACCACCTTGGGGCCGAGCAGCGACATGCCGGGCCCGTGCGCGACCCGGTGCCCCATCTCCACGTACGCCGCGTAGGAGGCGGTGGCGTAGACGACCAGTCGGTGGTCTTCGACGTGGTGCCCGATCGTCGATGCGAGGTGTCCGGTCCGTTTCGGCGCGTACCGTTGAGCGTCGCTCGCGATGGCCGGGCCCAGCTGGGTGTCGAGGTAGGCGTCCAGGGCCGCGGTGAGTTCCGCGTCGATGTCGCCGGGGCTGATGACGACCTTCACCCTGCCTCCTATGTGGTGGTGCCGGTGACGCGCCGCAGCGTGAGGATTTCGTCGACGGGTGCGCCCATCAGGCTGGGCGGGTTGAGCACGTCCTCGATGGCGTACAGGACGCCGGTCCGCTCGTCCTTGATCTGGTCCGTGGTGCGCACGTCGGTCCAGCTCGGGACGACGCAGACGATGTCGCGGACCGTCCGGGGCGTACGGGATGCCGGGTCGAACGCCTGTTTGCTGCGCTCCCCCAGGTACGCGGAGATCCCGGTGTAGACCGGCATGCCGGTGTCGACGTCATCCCCGAAGCGATTCCTGCCGGTGCCACGCAGGATGCTGACCGTGGTGTTCGCGATCTCCTGCATGACGGCTACCAGCCGATCAGCGGGGCGGCTGGGAGCACGCCGGCCACGCGGAGGATCGCTGCGGCGCGCGGTGACAGCGGCGGCAGCGCGCGGGCGGTCGCGGCCGGCGCGCGGGTGACCGCCACTCCCCCGACGTTCGACGAGGTGTACTGGTCTTTCACGCTGGCCGGATCGTTGTTCGCGATCTCGTGCTGGACCTGGCGACAGCACGCCCGCATCAGGGTGTCGATGAGCATCGGGTCAGTCGGCATGCTGTTCTCGTCCGTGGCGTAGACCGCGCCGACCAGGGCCAGGTCGAGGACCTCGGACGCGAGCGGCAGCCACATCTCCACCAGGGCGTCGGGCGTGGCCATGTCCTTGGTCACGTTCCGGTACTGGGCGACGGTGGCGTACACGCCCGGCGACGGTGAGGCGGACGGGGCCGCCGCGACCGTAACCACCTGCCCGTCGGTCACCGGCCCGGACGCGCCGGTCGCCGACCAAAGGACGGTGTAGTCGCCCGGGACAGTCGAGGCCGGGACCGCCCAGGCGTAGGTGTAGACCCCCATGGACTCGTGCACGATCCCCACCGACGTGGGGCCGATGACTGGCACCGACCCCGACGCCGGCGTGATCGTGATGGTCAGCGACGACACGTCACACGGGACGCCGCTGCCGACGTAGGTGTAGAACCGTCCGACCAGGGCGGCCTGGCCGCCCGGGAGAACGTCGAGGGTGTAGCCCTGATCGGTCGGCACGCCTACGCCTCCGGGTCCAGCTCGGGCGGTGTCGTCTTGGCGATGAGGTCGGCCTTCGTCATCGCGTTTGCCTCCTCCTCGCTCGCGCAGACCCCGAGTCCGACCGCGAAGGCGACCCACTCGGGTTTCGCCGCGTTCGGCGAGGGACGCACCGGCCCGTCGGGATCGCCCTCCCCCCGGTCGGGCGCGCCGCCCTGGTCGCCGTCGGGGTCCTCACCGCCGGGTGCGGCGGTCACGGCCTCGCCGACGCCATCGCCGGACAGGAGGGCGTACTGGTCGCCCTCGAACGCTGATCCGTCCTCGTTGACCCGTACGAGCGTGCCGTCGCGCCATTGGCGCTCAATGAACTCGCTCAGCGGCAGGGTGTGCAGGAGCACCGTGTCGCCGGGCGTTCGCAGCCAGATCCGATCCATGGGTCAGCTCGGGATCACGATCGGCAGGCGAAGGACCCAGATCGTGCCGGTCATGCCCGCGGCGAAGTCCACCGAGACGCTGCCGTCGTCCTGCGCGAAGCGGCTGCTGTCGTCGATGGTGATGATCTGCGTGGCGCTGGCCCCGACGGACACCACGAGGTCCCCGAGCGTGGCCCGGGTGAACACCACGTCGGCGGGCTTGTTGGTCTGGGCGTTGCCGGCGGCGTCGACGCCGTTCCGGGAGGCGCGGACGGTGACGTTCGCGGCCGCGCCTCCGGAGTTGGTGACGATGAGCTGGAGCCGGAACGGCCCGGGGCTGGCGATGGTGGCGCCGGCCGAGACCAGCCCGGCGATCGCCGTGCCGGCGCCCTGCGCCACACCGCCGTCCCGCACGAGCTGGACCGGCGTGAGCGCGGTACGTGCAGCCATGTTGCCTTCTCTCTCCTGTTCTCAGGTCTGGGCCGGGGCTCAGACGCCGGTCGGACGCTGGACGTAGGCGACGGCGATGCAGTCCGGGCGGATGACCTGCGCGCCGTAGACGTGGAGGCCCCTCACGCCGTCGGCGAAGGTCGTCTGCAGGCGCAGCGCCTCGGTCTCGGCGATCTGCTCGGCGAAGGTGATCGCCATCGGGTGCCCGGCCATCACCGCCCAGACACCCGTGCCGGGTCCGCCGGCGACCGGCTGAGGGCAGTTGTTGGACTTCAGGACGGCACCGAAGCCGCTGATCATGCCCATGAAGCCGCGCTGCATCGCCGGGGTCGCGTTGCCGGCCGAGTCGGTCTCGGCGACGAAGCCCTGCGTCTGGGTGATGAGGCTGTGGGCCCACGGCGGCACGACGATGTACCGGCCGTCTTCGGGGACGTTCGCTTCGTCGAGGCGGACCTTCAGCGGCTCGAGGACCATCGTCCAGAAGTCGGCCGGGTGCCACGTGGAGGCGCCGCCGAGGCTGTACGGCTGCGGAGTGAGCGGCGAGCCGGTGCTGCCGAGGATGTTGTTCGCGGCGGCGAGGGTGTACTTGCTGGCGATGAACTGGTCGGTGACGTCGGCCAGCTTGTACGCGGCGCGGGTCTCGAGGTAGCGCTGCATGTCGCCGGCCGCTTGCCTCTTGTCGACGTCGTCGATGCTGAAGCTGAAGCTGCGGGCCTGGTCGATGACGAGCGTCTGCCCGACGTCGTTCAGCGGCTGGTAGGTGATCGTGCCGCCGGGCGAGTACGAGGAGACCTGCGGGTCGCCGAACTGCGTGATGTGCACGGTCGACCCGGGACCGGACACCTCGCCCTCGTAGTCGTTGTTGACGACCATCGGCGACCCGTAGACGAGCCGCTTCTGGAGAGCGCCCAAGATGACCTTCGACCAGATCTCGGGCTTGAAGTTAAGGACGGACAAAATTCCCCCTTTGTGGGCATGAAAAAACCCCGGGACGTCGGGGTCCCGGGGTCGTGTCGGATCGGTTGGTCAGCGGCCCGGCCGCACCACAGAGGGGCCGGTGGTCAGCGCCGGGCGGGGCCGTAGCCCATGTGCTCGAGCAAGCCGTCGTTGATGGCCTTCTCGAGCTGGGCCGGGGTCGCGCGGGCGATGTCCTCGTCGGTCCACGGCCGGTTACCGCCCGGCGCGCCGGAGAACTCCCCGCCCGACTTCGGGATGGTTGGCGTCGGCGTGGGTGGCGGCGGAGGCGTCGCCGGCGCGGTCTTGAACCACGGGTCTGCCTCGACCGCCGCGGTGATCGCCTCGCTGACTCGCGTCGCGAAGTCTTCGGCCGACGGGTCCAGGCCGGCGACCTTCCGCAGGAACGACGCGGAGTCCAGCAGCCGGTTCGCCGCTGCGCCGAGGTCGGGCGCGGCCTGGTAGACGGCGAGCTTGACCTCGGCCTCGCGGTGGGCATCCGCGCGCTTACGCGCGTCGGCCTGCGCCGTCTCGAGCTGCTTCGTCAGCTCTGCGGGGTCCGGGGGCGTGTCGTCCGGCTTGAGGCCGAGCGCCTTGGCGATGGCGTCGAGCTGTTCCTGCTGCGCGGACTTCATCGTGTCCAGCTGCGTCTGGAAGTCCTTGACCTGCTTCTCGGCCGCCTGCCGCTTCGACCGCTCGTCCTTGAAGTCCTGGCGGACTGCGTCGATCGCGCGCCGGGATCTCTCGTCGAGACCGTCGTCGTTGCTTGGCCCCGTCGGCGGTGCCGGGTCCTGGGGCGCGGGCGGCTGGCTGGCCGGCGGGTTCGACGGCTGGCCGCTGTTGGGCGGCGGGTCGGTGTTCGGTGCGCCCTGCGGCGCGCCCTGACCGCTCTCCCCCGCGTTCCCTGTCTGGCCGCCGTCTTCCTGGCCTTCACCGGATCCGCCGGCGATGAGGTAGATGGGCTGGCCGTTCTTGCGGTGTCCGAGCAACGCACCCGGCGTCGTCGGCATGGTGTCGTACTGCATCGGTGCCCTCCCGGGGCGTCGATTTCGGTCCGCACCCGGCGGACCAGTGGAACCCCCAGCCCGTGCGGGCTGGGACGTTTTCAGCGCGCGACGTCGATGCGTTCGCGGCGGAGCCGGCGCGGGATCCCGTGCGTCGCGGCGTGTTCTCGGGCGGCGCGCTGCGCGGCCGCGACCCGGCGCTTGGCGCGGGTCTGCTCGCCGGGGTGGACTGCGACGGCCTGGCGGCGGCGCGCGGCCCGGACCCGGCGCTCGAGGGCGCGCTGACGCTGCTCGGCCTCGTACTCGGCGGCGGGCGGCGGCTGCAGGTCGGCGGGCGTCATCACCTGCCCGTCGGCGTACGGGACGAGGGTGTGTCGACAGTTCGGGTGCAGCAGTCCGCGGGCCATCGCCTCGTGCAGCGTCGCCACCACCCGCTCGGTGCGTGCGGGCGCGTCCCACGGCGTGACCGTGATCCGCTGGCCGGCGGTCTTGCCGGTGATGGACAGGACCGCGCCGTCGTACGGTCGGCAGCGCGGGCACGGGGCCTCGAGCGTGCGCGAGACGACGAGGACCGCGTCATGGCCGAGCCCGGTGTACGCGGTCAACTGGATGTTCACGAGCGTGCGGGACACGGCGGTTCGCGTGGCCATCTCGACGTAGGAGGCGAGTTCCCAGTGCCTCCCGGCCCGGTCGACGTACGCCGTGATGCCGCGTGAGGTGAGGTCGTCCAGGACCCGCTGCGCGTTCTTCAGGCGCTGGTCCTCGCTGATGCCTGGCCGGGGCGTCATCACCGCGGCGACGGCCCGCTTGAAGACGTCCTCGGTGGCGCGCTCGGCCTGGACCTGGACGTGCTCGAGCTGCCGCACCAGGCCGGCCGCGAGCTCGCGCACCATCTCCGGGCTGATCTGCGGTGACCGACGCGGGAAGGTCTCGCGGAGCTCGGCCCGCGCGCCAGCGACGGCCTGGCGTATCTGGTCGGTGATGATCCGCCTGCTGCGGCGGCGGGCGTCGTTCAGCAGCGCGGACAGACGCCGCCGGAACCGCTTCCAGGCCATCGCCGGGCCACCCGGGCCGAGGGCGTCGCGTACGGCGTCGCCGAGCGCCTGGAGGATCCCGTCGACGACCTGACGCCACAGGTCGCCGAGCACCGAACCCGCGCGGGCGGCATCGTCTTCGCGGCGGTCACCACCGGAGAGGCCCATCGTTCACCTCACCGTCACCTGTCCGCATGCGGCCAGTGGTCATCCGGATACTCGGGTGCTGCGTCTAACCCCCGTCACATTCCCCCCGCTAGTGCACGAGAGGATCACAGTGCGCAAGTTCATCGCGGCGGCCATCGGCGCAGCAGTCGCAGTCGGCGCGTTCACCGGGACCGCTGAGGCGGCTCCCAAGCCCGCCTTCAACCAGGTGTGGGTGCTCGCCAAGTGGAAGTCGAGCGGCTCCAAGATCACGGGCCTTGACGTGAAGGTCTCCCGGACCGACCACAAGTCGCCGAAGGGCCTGCGGGTCTGCGTGCAGGAACGCACCCGGACGCACCGGGCCCCGGTCACGCTCGGCTGCGGCACGGTCGACAAGAACGGGACCCGCTTCTTCAAACACACGCAGCGGACCTACGGCGGCGAGCAGTGGCGGACCTACCACCCCGCCGGTCAGGGCCTTGCCGCCTCCTACGGCCGCTGGGTGAACGGGACCTTCGACGCCGGATGGCCCCGCTAACAGAACCCCAGGTAGGCCGGGTATCCCCCGATTCCCTTCGCCACGTCCCCGGACGCGCTGCGCTGCGCGGGCGCGTCCGGGTTCACCCCGACCGTCTGCGGGGTCTGCCGTGGCAGAGGCTCCTCGAAGTGCGCGCCGATCGCAGCTGAGTGGTCCCGTACGGTCGCGTCCGCCACTGCCGAGGGCACATGCTTCCCGTCGGCCGGCCGCCGGTTCGCCGGCGCCGAGCTCGAGACGTTCCCTCGGGCCGTCAGGAGCCCTGCGTGAGCCGCGCGACCGGCGTCGTCCAGGGCCGGCCGTCGCCGTCGAGGTCGTCGTCGCGGGCCGCGTCCCCGTCGTTGTCCGGGTCGGCGAAGTTGGTCATGATGCGCGGGACGGCGGTGCGCACCTTCAGCCGTGCGACACACACGTCGGCGTTCACGTCAGCAGGGTCACTCATCGTTGGACTCCTCGGGCTTCTCGTCGAACGGCGTGCCGGTGCCCTGCTCGAGGTCCTGGCCGCCGGACAGGTGCACGGTGCTGCGGGCCGCGTCGACGGCGAGCTCGGCGTGGATTCGCGCGACCTCCGCGTCGACCTGGTCCCCTTTCCAGTCCGGGTGGATCTTCTCGACGGCGACCTGAATCGACATCGCCTCGGCGCTGCGGAGCGCGGCGACGGTCTGGGCTTCCTCGAGCTGATTGGGCATGACCACGTCGGGGAACTCGATCAGCGGGCGGACCGGCTCCAGCTCGGTCCGGCCGAACACCGTCGCCTCGATCGACAGCAGCCCGTACGTGATGTCGGCGAGTCCTGGCCGCCAGTAGTTGATCTTTTTGCCGCGGGTGATTTGGCTCTTGCGGTTGCGGGAGTCGACCTCCGTCGCGGTCTGCACGACGTCGCCCTGGAGCCCGAACGTGCTCGCGGAGTAGCCGGACTGCGAGATGATCCGCTCGATCAGCTCCTTCGCCGTGGCCGAGTGCTCCTGCCAGCGGATGTTGAACTGATTCGAGACGATCTGCGACGCGCCGGCCTCGTTGACCAGGAACTTGAGCGGCGTGAACACCTCGCGCTCGAGGTCGGCGATCGCACCCTTACCGCGGCCGATGGAGTCGAGGTACTCGTGCGGGACGATCAGCCTGGCCTTTCCCAGCCGGATGTCGCGGAGCCAGCTCGTGTAAACCTCGTCCAGGCCGTCCATGAGGCCCTCGACGCCGGCGTAGTCACTGCGGCCGAGCGGGTTGGCCTGCGGTCCGAGCCCGCGCCACAACCGGTTCGGGCGCATGTTCGGGATGTAGACGACGGTCGAGGCGTCCTTCGGCTGGTCGGGGAACGTGATCGCGTTGCCGTCGGTGAGCAGACCCGCGAGCGGGGCCGTCTCGGCGAAGTCGGTAAGCGGTGCGGACCGGCCGAGCTCCTTCTGATCGCCGACGTAGACGCCGTGCAGGATGGCGTTCTGGCCCGGGACGTGTTTCTCCAGGTGCCTGACGACCGTCGAGCCGGTGTCCTCGATGACGCGCCAGAACGTCACCGCGCGCAGCCGCCCGTAGCTGAACTCCGGGATTGCGACGTCGGCGGGCACGATGTCGAGCCACGGGTGATCGGAGATGTCGGTGTCCCACACCACCCGCAGATACACCCCGCCCAGCGCGGAGCACAGCTCGGCGCCCTCCAGGAGCGTGGCGTGGGTGCCGTCGTCAATGAACCCCTCCAGGAACTCCTGGACGGCCGGGAGCCCTTCGTAGGTGAGCGTCGGCGGCTTGGAGAACAGCAGCGCAGAGGAGGTCGCGGCGATGTCGCCGGCGAGCGGGACGTGGTAGTTCGTACGTTTCTCGCCGGGCGGAGTCGCGTTCCCCCAGAACCAGCGCCGGATCGAGCCGAGCAGCCCGCCACGGAACTGGCCCGGCCGCTGCGACGGCAGGCCCGCCTCGCCCGTGGTCGAGAAGTAGGACCGGCCGGTCGGCGAGTTCCCCCCGAGGGAGTAGTACGCGCGCATCAGCATGTCCGGGTCGCCGCTGAACCACGCGTCCCAGGTCCGCATGTGCCACTGGATCGGGTCGAACCGCGGCGGCGGCCACGGCTGATTCCGGGTGGGCAGCTCCGTCATCAGCCGGTCGTCGCTGAACCCGACCATCGTCGTCACAGCTCACCCCCCGATCTGTGGTCGATGCGTGGCGCGCCCATCGCGCTGGTGATGTCGGCCGGCGCGGGCCCGCGCGGCTACTTGGCGGAGCGGAGCGTCGGCGCGCCCTTGCGGCGCGGCAGCCGCGCGTACGCGGCCCGGCCCTGCGGGGTGCCGTGCGCCGGCGTGCCTGTCGTACGGACCGCCCACTTGTGCGCGAACGGCTGGTGCGTGGCGAACGCCCAGCGCCACTGCGCTTGTGAGTGGAAGGGCCCGGGGGACTTCCGCGGCTTCTTACCGCCGGCGTCCTTGCGTTGCGACATATAGCTCACCCCCTTTACGCAGTACGTCCGGTTTTGTCCGCGCTGTCGGGTCAGGCTGCGAGGTCGACGGCGGAGTGCCACAGGCTCCGCGTCGTCTTGATCACGTAGCGCGCGGCATCGACCGAGTGGTCGTCCGCCTTGATCGGCCGGTCCTCGCCCAGCGCCGCGGCGGTGTCGTCCCAGGCGTAGCCGGGCAACTCGGCGATCAGCCCTTCGCAGGAGCGGTGGACGAACAGCTTCCGGGCGGCGAGCAGCGTGGACATCAGCCGGAGTCCGTCGATGACCTCGTTGTCGGCCGCGACCGACGAGACGCCGTCGTGGTGCAGTTGCACGCGGAAGCTCGCGGCGGACGGGTCGACGGCGACGAACTTCGGGCTCACTCCGCGCAGCCATGACCCATCGGCCTGGCGGGTCGCTGGAATCGGCACCTCTCGCAGCCACTGCCGGAGCCGTTTGGAGTACTCGGCGTCGGTGAGCTGCCGGTGCGTCTGCCGCGCGTCGTACCGCCACTCGCTGGTCAGATACAGCTTTCCATCGACCCCGAGGCCCAACAGCAGCGCCGAGAACGGATTGCGCGTCCCGTAGTCGACGCCGACGCCGATCCACTCGCGGACCGGCGGGATGATGTCGACGATGTGAACCTCGGGGTCCCACATGTCGAAGACGGCGCCCTCGGCGGCGATCCACTCCCCCTGGATGAACCGCCTGTAGAAAAGGCCCGTGAACTCGGACTTGATCGCCGCGATGTAGTCGCTGGTCAAGCTGGGGTTGTCGTCGAGGGTGAAGTGCCAGGTCGACAGGTCCAGCTCGGCGCTGCGGAGAATGAAATCCTTCCGCAGCCAGTGACCGGGATTGTCGGGGTTGGTCGTGCAGAACAGTTGCGCGCCCGGCACGCTCATACGGCCGAGCAACTGCGTGAAGAACGCCTGTGAGACGAGCGTGGCCTCATCGACGTACGCCCCGGCACAGGTCAGGCCGCGCAGCTTCGTCTCGGCTCGGACGTCGTTCGCGCCGATGACGTGGACGAGCCGGCCCAGGATCGTCCCGGTCGGCGCGCCGAGCGTGTAGCTGGTGTGCGCGGCCAGCGGCCCGAACAACGCGACATCGGCGAGCGGCGTGAACACGTTCCGGCCGATGGTGTAGGCCGTGCGTCCAGAGATAACGAGTTCGCCGGGCGGGGCCTGCGCCACGTAGATCAGCCACCGCAGCAGCGAGCTCATCGTCTTCCCGGACCGGATCGCGCCGTCCCAGATGTTGATGCGCCGGGTCGACCCCGCGATGGATTTGATCTGCGCCGGCGAGAGGAGGCTAGCCGCCCGGCTGAGATCCATCACCGGACTCCAACGCGCTCGCTGCGACGCCCAGAGCGTCGGACAGACCCGCCAGAAGCGACTTCGCCTCGGCGACGCTGTCTCCGGTGTCGGCTTGCTCGAGCCGCAGCGCTTGGTTGATGCAGGCCAGCAGCGCCGCGTACCCGGCCTGCTGGTCCCGCAGGGGCGGCAGCTTCGTTGTCACCAGCTCCGGACCGGACTGACCGACAACGACCTGCGTGTAGGGGCTCCAGGAGCGCTCGCGGAACTTCTGGGCGTCCGCGTACAGGTCCTGGATCAGACGGGCCCTGGTGGTCTTCGCATTGAACGGCGGCGGCGCGGCCGGCGCGGCGTCTTTCGCGATCTTCCGCACGGTGCTGGCGCTGACGCCGTGCCGGCGCGCTACCGCGGCCTGGGACTGCTGCCCGGACTGGAGGTCGGCGAGGATCTTGGCGCGTTTCTTGTCGCTGATGCGTCGCGCCACGACCTCACCCGCCTTCGATGAGATGCCGCATCTGGCGGGACTGCCCGGCCGCCGCGTCGGCGGCCGCGCTGTCGGGGGTCAGGCCGAACTGCGCGGCCCAGCGGCCCGCGATCCCGTCCGCCTGCCGGCGGATCGCCAGCGCGGGGTTCGGTACGAGGTTCTGGCCGTCGGCGACGATGATGCCCGCCTCCTGGACGAGCTGCTCAGCGTCCGCGAACGTCGCCAGCTCCGTGCACAACATGGCGAACGCCCACGCTGTGGAGGGCGTGAGCGTTCCGGGTGCGGTGCGGGGTGCCAGCGCCCGCCAGATCTCGGCTGCTTCGTCTGAGAGCCACTCGGGAGGATCGACGGGGTCGGGAGCGGCGCCACTCCCGGCCCCGTCGAGCACCCTGAGCTCAGGGTTGGTCATCAGGTCCCCGAGGACCGGCCGCCGGACGGCGACGCGGCGCGACGACGACCGCTGGCGCGGTTCTGCGACGCGCCGGTGCCACGGCGGCGGAGACCGCCGAACAGGCCCGCAACACGGTTACGCATGCTCGTTTACCTCCTTCACAGGGTGAGGTGAAGCGTCCTCGCGGCCTGGTTGCCGTCGAGGTACTTGTCGCCGAGGACGTCCAGCCCGGTCGTGCCGAGGAACGCCTCCTTCTCTTCCCGGGACGCGAAGTAGGCGACAAGCCAGTGAGGGGAGTCGTGGATCCGGGAGGGGTCGTGCCGCGGGGGCGCCATGAACGCCGCCTGCAGAGCATCCAGCTCGGCCGCTGCGTCGCCCTGCAGGCTCCCGGTCGGTTTCACGTTCGCGAGGGGGTCGGGGAACGGCTGGGCGGTCATCCGGTCGGCGATCGACTCGCCGTTGCGGCCTCCGAGGGCCTGGGCGGCCAGCATGGCTCGGGCCCGGTCCTTGGCCTTGCGGACGATCGTGCGGCCCTGGGTGGCGGCGACGAGTTTGGGCCCGGGAATGAATCGGCCCTCGGCCTGAAGGTCGAGGGCCTTGAGGAACTTGGCCGGATCGTCGGGATGGCGGAAGCAGAAGCAGAGCCAGAATTCGGAGTCGGTCGCGAGCCGGAACCGTTCGTCTTCCCGGGCGGCGCGCTCGCGGAAGCCCTTCCGGCGGGCGAGCTCCTCGGCGTCGACGTTCTCGTCGGCATCAGGGTCGTCGCTGGGCAGGGGCTCGTCCGGCTCTGGCTCGAGCCGGCCGGAGCGGGCGGCCAGCAGCCGCCGGGCGGCGTCAGAGAGAGGCACGGGCGAACTCCAGTTCCGCGAGCGGGAACCAGGACAGGATCCGCTCGTAGTCGTCGGGGGCATTGGCCTTGAGCGGCTCGAGGAAGCGCAGGTCCAGGCCGTCGAAGCTCCGGCCGAACCAGTCGTAGTCCGGGGGCAATGCCACGCCGGCGTCTTCGATCGCGCCCATGACGTGCGCTTTCCGCCAGTCCCAGACGACTTTCTGCGTGCGGAGGGTGGCGTTCACCGGGCCGTGCGCCTTGAGGGCCATCCTGCGGTTCGGGCTGTCCGCGGCGCGGACGCCGTCACATACCCAGGTCTCGTGGGGGAGCTTGAAGTGCTGCCGTACGAGGTCGTTGAGCTCCTCGTAGGTGTACTGGGGGAGGTTGGCGGCTTCGATGATGGCCGCGCGCTCGGGCACCTGGAAGGTGAGGTTGACCAGCCACCGGTACAGCGAGGGATGCGGCAGGTCGAGGATCGGCTCGTCGAGTTCGAACCACTCCGTGTAGTACTCGAGGGACCGGCGGACGAACTCCAGGCCGGGCACGAGGTGCAGGTGGTAGGGGATCACATGGGCGCCGGCGTCGCGGAGGGCGAGCCAGGCCGCGAGGGAGTCCTTGCCGCGAGAGAACGACAGCAGCACCTGTTTGCCGGCGAGCTGTCTTCGGAGCTCAGCACTGGGCGTTGCCCCTTCAATGCGGATCACTTCCATACCTACACCCTATCTTGGTTCTATGACTATGAACTAGGTTACGTGGCCGGGAGACTCGGACCACGATCGCATAGCCGGCCTGATTTGCGGGCTACACAAGGGCTCGCGAGCTTTCGCAGAAACTTTGCCCGATTGACTTGACTAAGTTTCTTTGACATCAATAACCTAGTTCTATGTTTGATGATGACTGGTCGGCCGACATGGAGGCCATTGAGGCGGAGCGCCTGGACGCCGACCTCCTACAGGCGGAGATGGAACGCGCGGCCGCGGACTACCAGGCCCAGCTCGAGATCTATAAGCGCACCGGGGACCCGAACGACTGCCCGCACGGCTCCGGTGTCGGCTACGTCGACCCGCCCGTCTACGAGGAGCAGAAGCAGCTCAAGCCCGGCGAGTTCTTCTGCTGGACGTGCCGCACCGTCATGCCGGACCCGCTCCTCGCCGACTGACAGACCCGGGGGTCGGCCAGGCCGCCGACCCTCGCCCTCATCGAGAGAGGCCGAGATGCCCGAGGTTCTCCTGCCGACCGACCTGTGTGTCGCGTCCGGCATCCCCGAGGTCGAGGAGTTCCGTCTCGCGGCCCGCGCCATGCGCAGCAGCACGCGTGCGCTCGAGCGGATGGACCGCCGCCGGCGGATCCTCGAGCGGACCACTCCTCCGGCGGTGCTGCGCGAGCAGCGAACGCTCTACCTGCACGACGTCTACCACCCGACGCATATCTGGTACCGCGAAGCGCTGGAAGCGGCCTACGCGGTCGCACCGGACGCGACGCGATCCATTGACCACCTGTACTTCCCCTGCCCGAAGAAAGAGGACTAGGAGTGCGCGAGCGCACCATCACCGTCGTCGCCAACGTCAGCGAGACGACGACCTACTACGGCGTGAAGATCACCGTTCAGGTGCCCGAGGACCTGGACATCACCGATCGCGACGTGGTGGCCGGCTTCCTCGACGACATCGACGGAAACTGGATCAACAGCCTGCAGTCGGCGCACACAAAGGAGGCCACGCGGCGGTTCGTGGAGAACATCAGCGCGCTCACAGTGTCCTGGGAGGGCAACGGCTGATGGCGGCGACCGCCTCGACCTCCGGCCGGACCGGCCGTGGGCCGCTGGACCTCGGCCAGCGGCGCCGGAACGCGATCGTCGCCATTGCCCAGGCGGCGCTGGACGGCGAGGACGCCGAGTCCGCGACGCCGCGCCTCATCAGCCGGGCCGTCCTCGAAAAGCTCCTCGAGGTCCTCCGCGAGCTCTGCCCGATCGAAGAGGCGGGGATGCTCATCTGGTTCCGCGAGTTGACGTATGCGGTCGGCCGCCAGAACGTCGCGCACCTGACCGAAGAGGGCCCGGACTACTGGGATGCGATGGTCGAGCGCTGCCTTGACCGCTTGACCGATGAGCCTCGACGCGGCAAGCGGTCAAGGTAATCGGGCATAGTTATTGCCTGTCGCACGCGAGCGGCGATGGCAGATCTGACGAGGAGGTCACCGTGGACGTCATGTTCCGCGACGACGTCGGCAGGCTGTTCGGCGTGAGCCACGAGCTCGTGCGGGACTGGCAGCGCCGGTCGGCCAAGACCGACGATCCGACGCCGACGCCCGACGGAAAGGCCGGCGCCCGCCCGTTCTGGTTCGCCAGCCGCGAGCAGGAGTGGCGCGACTGGTATGCGCGCAGGCCCGGCAAGGGCGTGGGTGGCGGCCGGCCGAAGGGCAGCAAGACCAAGCGGCGATCGGCCGCACGGCCATCATCGGCGTCCTGACGGCCTCCGAGTTCGAGCACCCCGGGCGGGTCATCTGCCCGGGGTTTTTCATGCCCGGGCGGAGCCCTCACGGGCCCCACGGACGGAGTCCCTACAGCGGGGCCCGGTAGAGCCCTCATGAGCCCTCGACGGGTCCGACAAGCGGGCCCTTACGGGCGGGGCCGGGCGGCTTCCGCGAGCACGCGGCCGGCCCTGTGAGCAGGAGCGGAGCCCCCCGCAAAATTACGCCCGAACATATTGACTATGTTTCTTGATACTCACTAACCTAGTTCTAGTAGTTAGAACTTGGCAGTGAGGAGACCGATGGTCGACACCAGCAACACCCCGCCCCCCGAACCGGAACGGCCGGACTGGCGCGACATGGCTCCGGGGCGCTTCGACAAGGACGCGCCGGATGTCCCCCTGTCCCTGTTCCCGATCGACCCGTGCGGCACCGAAGACCTCGGTCTGCTCTGAAGGGCGGTTCCGTGGTCCCGTCATTCGCGTACCGGCTGATCCCCAGTCGGCTGGCCGCGCGGCCGGCCCGGCTGCGGAAGCTGCCTGACGACAAGGTCGCGGCGATCCTCATCCGGTACTGCAACAGCCGACGTCACGTCGATCACGTGTTCGACGCCGTCGTAGCCGAGATGGAACGGCGGGACCGCCTGATAGCGGACGAGCGGGCGGCGCGGGCGCGCGTCCAGCAGCAGTTGGACCGCGACGCCCGTCGCCGCACCCGTGATGAGCGGCTTCGGGAGGAGTACCAGCTCTACGTCGAGGCGGCGTACCAGGCCGCCGAGGAGGCGACCCGCGGCCACATGCTCAATCGCGTCGGCGAGACGGCCGGCGTGCGCCCACGGGAGCTGTTCTCCGGGCCCTGGCCGCGGGCCCGTAAGTACGCCTCGGAAGAACTGCTCGCCTGGTGGGAGGACCACGGGCGGATGACGTTCACCGAGTTCAAACGGCAGAGCCGACAGTCCGCCGGTGAGGTGGCGTGAGGCAGCCGATCATTCGAGGAGAAGTATGCGAAAGGTCATCGTCACATGGCTCGTGACGGAGCAGCACAGCGCGACCGTAGACGTGCCTGACAGCGCGGTCGACGCCTCCGGGCAGGTCGATGAGAAGGCCCTAAGAGCGGCCATCTCGGAAGCCCAGAGCTGCGACACCAGCGAGTCCGTCGAGGACCGGGACATCATCGAGTACCGCGCCCTTCCCGCCGGTGACGACGGGGAGGCGTGACCATGCCGTCTGGAAACCCTGGGCTGGACGGGCTGCGCGAGCGGCAGCGTGAAGCGGCGAAGGACGCCTTCGCCGACCTGAAACCCGTACCTGGCATCCGGATGATCTCCGAGGACCGCGACCCGTGGGTGGCGCTCGAGGACGCTCTTACGGCTGCCTGGTCCGTCCGGGACGAGGAGCTGGAGCGTCTGCACGCCGAGCGGGAGGAGCTCGTCGCACGGCTGGAGGCTTACCAGGCGATGCGCGACGAGTCTGCCACTCGGGCGGCTCGACTGCTCTCGCTCAAGGTCACCATCAGGGACAAGCGGGCCGCTGAGGGCATCACGCCTGATCACATGAGCCGGTACCTGACGAAGCACCAGTGGACGCGGAAACGCTGCTGGGACAACAGCGGCGAGCTCTGGTACCACCCGGCCAAGGACGTGGACGTGTTCGTCCCGTTGCAGGAAGAGTTCGTGGACTACGCGGAGCGCGTGGCTGATTTCCTCAGTGCTCTCGCCGAGGTCGAGGACCGATCGGCGCTGGCCGTGATGTTGGACCTCACCGGGGACGGTGAGAAGTGAAGCGCCGCGTGAGCCAGGCCCGGCGTGAGGCGGCGCAGGCTCGGGATGCCGAGTTCATCGCCCAGGCGGAGGCCGCGCTCGCGGACCCGGCCATCGGAGACCGCATCGTCGCGCTCCTCGCCAGCCCCCGGTTGCTGGGCTACAGCCTGCGTAACCAGGCGTGGTTGCTGCGGCAGGCCGAGGAGCGCGGCATGCGCCTGACCGAACTTCACACCTATCGGGGCTGGCAGGCACGCGGCCGGCAGGTCCGCGAGGGCGAGAAGAATCTGAAGATGGTCAGGCGCTACACCAGCGGCGGCGCGAGCTCCGAGGGCGGTGGCGGCGGGGAGGGCGGCGGGATCTACTTCCGCGCAAAGTCCTACTTCGACATCTCCCAGACCGAGCCCATCGAAGGGTTCGAGGGGAACGTGGAGCCGGACCCGGACGCCGACCCGGCCATGACCCTGCTCGACTCGCTGAAGAAGCAGGCGGAGCGGGCCGGGTACTCGGTGACCTGCTGGCCTCCGGAGGAGCCGCACACGGAGCCGGTGAGCGTCGACCACGAGCACCAGGAGCTCCACGTCTACGGCGATCACACCGTCGAGACGCTGGCCCGGCTGGCGGCGGCGGTCGCGGCGATCCTGACCGCAGGCAGCCAGACCCGGACCGGCACGGCGGCCCGGGAAGCGGAAGAGGACCCGGACGAGATCGTCATCACGGTGCTGTGACCCCGGTTGCGCCCGGCCTCCTGCGAGAGGCCGGGCGCCGGGGACCGGCCACACTCGAGAGGCAGGCGTGTGAGGCGCGTCAAGATCAACGTGCCCGGCATCGGGGTGGTGCGGGCCGTCTACAGCGATGACTGGGAGACCGGCACCACCCTGTACGAGGTGACCGCGACGCGGGTCACGGGAGTGTTCACGGTCAGGGCCGAACATCACTGGAGTGATGGGCTGGACCCTGACACCCCGTATGTGCGGGTCGGGCCGGGGCGTCCGACGGGCCGTCGGTACGACCCGGGCGATGAGCGTGAGGACCGCCCGGTCGTCAACGGTGTGCGGCTGTGCGGCGACATGGTCATCAACACCGACAGGATGCGGGAGGGGCGCTTGAAGCGGTGGGACTTGCCCGTACGGCGCGGCAGGTACGGCGGCTCTGTTCCGGATCTCACCGCTGAGCGGACGGCCGCGGTGGTCGAGGGTCTGCTGACTCACTGGTTGACCCGTCCGGAGGTTTTCGCTCTCCGGCTGGCTGCCGTCCGGGTGGCTGCCAAGGCCGACAGGCATCACCTGGTCGACAAGGCAGCCCGGGAGCGCGAGCGATTCGAGGAGGCACAGCGGAGCTTGCGCAGGGCCGAGGAGGAGGTGGCCAAGGCGGAGCTGTTCGCGGCCATGCCGCCGGCCGCGACGGAAGATCTCAGCGGCTCGGGGCTGTGGTGCGCGTGATCGTCCTGGTGGCGATTCAGCCGGCGCGAGGCGAGCGCGTGGCCGGTGTCGGCCGGGCGATGGTGGCGGCGGACGGACGTGGTGGCGTTCCCTCCGCCCCGCCTCCGCCTTATTCTAGTTCTATGAACCTTGACGCATTGAAGTTGATCAACACGCCCGACGATCTGCCGGCCAACCTGGACGAGGTGCCGGACGACGCCTACATCACTACCACGGTGTTCGCGCACCTGGCGGAGATCAAGCCCGAGTCGTTCCGTTCGATGAAGGTTCGCTCGGACAAGAACCACCGGGAGGGGACGTCCCGGCCTGGTGACATCCCGTTCACCGACGAGAAGATCGGTAACTCTCCGGTGTGGCCAATGGGCGTCTACCGAACCTGGATGAAGAACCGCCCGGGCAAGGGCGTGGGTGGTGGTCGGCCGGTCGGCACGAAGGTCGCCAAGAAGCCGCAGCCGCCAAAGCGGTTGGAGCTGCCGGCGAAGTGCCCGCACTGCGACCACGAGATCACCGGCGAAGACGTCCTTCGGCAGAAGCAGGCGGCCGAAGCTCAGGCGTGATCAGCCTGTTCCGGCGGCATCTCGTCGAGGTTGTCTGCGGCGGCCCGGAGAAAGCCGGCGAGTGCGGTCTTGAGCGCGGGCTGGTCGACGGCGAACCGGATGATCAGCCCGTCGTCGCCTGGCTCACTGGTGGTGGTGAACGGGACGTCGATGCTGCCCAGCTCCACGGTGCCGACGTCGCCGACCCGGAGCTGTACGGACATCGCGAGCGTCCCAGGTTGGGCGGGCATCAGGATCCTCCCCGGAGCCTGCGGCACGGGCCCTCGTGGTCCGGTCGGATGCACTGGACGCCGTCCGTACCCGGCCGGAACAGGTGCTCGTCAGCGGCGATGCGGGCGGTGGCCGGGCCGGTAGGGATGATGCCGCCTCGCGCGTACCAGCCCTCGACCTCGTCCAGGACGACGAAGGCCGCGGTTGCGCCGCGCATACGGCGGACGTGGTCCAGGCCCTCGCGGATCTGGTCGCCGACGTGGTCGGTCATCGGTGGCCCTCCCGGCTCAGTTCTCGTCGAAGTGGCGGGTGGCTCGGCTGGTCGTACCGGCCGTACGGGCAGCGTTCTGCCGGGACTGATACTCGGCTTCGATGACCTCGGCGAGGGCGTACATCGGCTGTCGCGGTGGCGTGCCGGGCACTCGGGTGAGTCGGCCGCGGGCTTCCCAGGTGCTGATCGTGGCCGGTCTGACGCCGACGGCACGGGCGGCGTTCTTCCGGTCGACGTACTCGCGCTCGTCCGGGCCGCGGTGGATCTGCACGTCCAAGAAGAGCTCACCTCCTCCGGACATGCGTATGCCCTCAGCCTCCCCGATTGGCTGAGGGCATACGTCTGCTAGCTCGGGATGATGTCACCGCAGGTCAGCGCATGTCAACAACCCTTCGTGTTCGGGAGTCACTCGGCGCGACCTGCAGGGCGGTCAAGTCTGGTGGCGGACATGCGAAACCCGGCCTGCTCCGAGGGGAGCTGCCGGGTTCGGTCCGCGTGCTGCTGCGCGCGGCGGGCGAGGGAAGCGAGAGAGCTAAAGATCCATTCGCAAGGAGATAGAAGGAAGCACTCTCATGGCCTCGCTGCCGTCACGGTAGCACCTACGCCGGGATCAGGTCGCGCAGTGAGCTGAGTGTGTACGCCACCGATCCGTCCGGGAGATCCTCGGGCTGCTCCAGGCCGATGTACGTCACCGGCCCGTCGACCGACTCGCCGGCCCGATGGGCGGTCACGGTGTTCGCCTTGGCCTTGAGCAGGTCCACCAGGTACTGCACGCGCAGGTATTCGCGTTCGACGATGCCGCGCACCAGGTGCCCGGTCGTGACCCGGTTCCCCTCGACCCGGTTGAACGACGGGTGTCCGTTCAGGAACAGGTGTAGCCACTTGGCGCGCCAGCGGCCGTCCTCGCCCCGCATGAACACCAGCGGCAGCGCGACCCTGCCCGACCCGCGCAGGTCGGACTTCATCCGCACGGTCGCGGGCTCGAACGGCGCGCCCTGCTGCTCGGCGTCGCGGACCATGAACCCGAAGAAGGACTCGGCGACCTCCTCGAACCTCTCGCCGGCGAAGACGTTGACCTGCGGAATGACGAACCTGTGGCGGAGGTAGCTCAGCTGGAGGTTGATGAACTCCGACGCGCCGTCGGGCGCCGAGGTGATGTCGCCGGAATGCTGGCCGCCGACCGTCGTGAGGCGCGTGTACGACACCCAGTCGGGGTTGCGGTAATCGGCGTCGAGCATCAGCGCGGACAGGTCGAAGTCCGTTCGGTCCTTGGCCTGCCGCCAGTAGATGAAGAACCGCAGCAGCTCGCCGTCGACGGGCGTGACCGTACCGCGGGGCAGGACGCCGAAGCCGGGCGCCGTCGTCTTGTCCGACAGCGGCAGCGCGACTCCGAGCACGGCCGGGTCGACGAGCAGGTGATCGACCGCCGGAAGCCGGCGCTGGATCTCCTCGTCCAGGACGCGGAACAGCCCATCGAGCACGCTGGGCGGGATCGGGTCGCGGTCATCGCCGGTCACCCAGGCGCGGCCTCGCCGGTTCACGAAGACCCGGGCGACGTCCGTCCGCCGCGAGCGGTTCTGTAGGTGCTCCCGCACGGACAGCAGGACCCGGCCCGACACCGTGCCCGCCACGTCTTCGACGGCGGCGAGGACCGCTTCAGCCCCGACACCAGTCTTAGCCGTACGCAGGAGCCAGTCGAGGGACCGGAACAGCAGGCCCGGCGCTGACCGCAGTAGCCTCACCGCCAGCTCGACGTCGCCGGCCGCGAACGCGGCCTCGACCCGGCCGCCGAGCGAGCGGGCCGGCTTGTCACCGCGCGTCACCGCGAACACCTCCAGGGCGTGCGGCAGGTGCGGGTACTCGTGCGGGTGCAGGCGCTCGCCCAGACGCTTCCACCGCTCGGCATACGCGAGAACGTCACCGAGCTTGGCGGGCGCCGCGGCGATGACCTCCTGCAGCGCGGCGAGCAGCGCGCGGCGCTCCGCGCGGCGGAACGAGCGGAACCGGGTCGGCTCGGTGAGGGTGACGTCACCATCGGACGCGGCGCAGGCCAGCCGGAGCACGTCCGTGACCGTGTCGATGAGCAGCGGGGCCCGGTGCTCGAGCCGTACCCGGTTGATGATGGCGCGGTTCTCGCGCACCGGGATGGCGTCGGGCTGCGTGCCGGTCAGGCAGTGCGCCGCGATGTCGCCGAGCACCGCCAGGTCCTCGGCGGACAGCGGCGTACGGCTCGAGGCGAGCGCCAGATACAGGCCGCGGGCTTCCTCCTCGATCGGGCCGCCGAGGTGCAGCACGGTCACCCGGTCGCCAGCGGCCGGGATCAGCTCCTCGTGCGCGGCGAGCATCTCCTCGAAGGTGTGCTGGTACCGGCCGTACGTCGGGAGGTCGAGCAGGTTCACCAGCCCGGTCGACGCCTGCGCGGTGATGCGCGGACCAGCGACCGGGTCCAGGAGCGCCTGGCGCATGCAGTCGACCCAGAACTCGATCGTGTCAGGGACGTTGGCCGGGAAGTCACGGAAGTAGACGTTGTGCCGCACGTGGTCGCCGACCTGCCGGCGTACGGCCTCCAAGACCCGCAGGCCGGTGTCGATGACCGTGCCGGTACTCAGCTCGGACAGGTGTTCGAGGAGCCCGCGCGACAGCTTGAAGCCGACGGACATGAGCACGGCGTCGAGCTGGCGCGCGGCTGCGGCTCCGTCGCCGGCCGGGCCGCCCGGGAGCGCCACGCGGGATCGCTTCTGGATGATGAGGGCTTCGAGCTGATCATTCACCATCGCATCGTCTCAGCGAAGATCCGCGATGCCAGCTCATTTACCGTGTGCTGAACTCCGACTCGCACGACCGATCACTGTGGGTGGGCCGGATGCACATCCATCCGTCGCCGTCGGGGCGGACGAGGTGGTCGTCACGCTCGACGGGGACGAGGACACCGTCCGCGAGTACGGCGTCGATTGCGGGCGGCATGCGTTCAGTGTCCCAGCGCGGGAGGACGCTCCGCGGCTCGTCGTCGCGTCTGTGGATAACTCCGGTTACGGCACGGTGAGGTGCTTACGCTCGCCGCGGCCCTGCGTCGATGCGCAGCTGTGCCGGGCGGAGCCTTGACGAAATCCTGCGCCACGTTGCCCGTGACAGTGGCGGAGTGGTGACGGCGGCGTTCGCGAATGGTGTTGGGTTTCTTGTTCTGTTTCGCATACCGGTTTCTTGTTCCGGGTTACCGTAGGACGGCGTCTTACGGGTTGCACCTCGGCCGATGCTTCATGCTTCACCCACGAAGCCGCGAAGGTGAACGTATGACATGAAGGCGAAGCGGCACGTCGTAAGCGCTGGAAGCTTCCCGTGCTCCGGTGCGGGAGAAGAGGACGGGGCGTCCCATGAAGGCGACGCCCCGCCGTGTGGTCGGTCGGGCCCTGGATTCAGCCCCGTGGGCCCGGCCGGCTCGCAACGCTCACCCCGACCAGCACGCCGACCGCGAAGCCGACAGCGCTGCCGGTAGCGGCCGTCACGAGCGCCGCCCTCTTCTTGGATCGACTCTCGGCCTTAACCTCGCGCCGTTCCTCGACACGCGTAGACATGATCTACCTCCTTCCTCTTCCGTGAGTGAAGGAAGGGGAGATCAATGCCCGCGTAGGGCAACGAGATGACCGTACTGCCGATCCGGACGGCGTCGCGGGTGTTCGCGGAATCGTGGGCGAAACACGGTGAATCAGGGTGATTCGTCCTGCCGCAGTGGTGGGCGTTCCGGGACTCCGTTACGGCTGTGGCCCGGCGTCGACGCGCAGCCACTCGGGAAGCTGCGACACGTCGGTCACGCCCTGGGCCCGGTAGACGTCGCCGGCGTGCACGGCGCACAGGTCGATGAACTGTCCGGCCTCAATGTGCCGCCCGGCGAACCGGCCGGGCTCGTTCGCGATGAACGCCGTCTCGGCCCGCCTGCCGCACCCGGGCGCGATGCAGTCGTGGACCTCCTCCTTGACCCGCTCGTCGATCCGTTCCGCGATGCTCCGTCCGCTCACGTCTCGCTGTCCTCGCTGAGGATCACGGCGGCGGTGTGCTCGGTCAGGTGCTCCCGCAGCGCAGCCTCGGTCTCGGCCGCCCGGTGCTGCGCCGCCGCGGTGATGGCGTCGCTGATCGCGTCGGGGTCGAGCGTACGGAGCACCCAGCGCGTTGCCGGCGGCTCGTCGTAGTGCCAGGGGCAGCCGATTGGGCAGAGGTAGCGGATCGTTCCGGCCGGGCCGAACGTCCACGGGCGTTCGGGCGACAACGGCGTCGGGTTCAGGAAGGCCACGTCGCCGTCCCTGTTCGTCCGATGAACTGGCCAGCGCCGATCTCGAGGCAGGCGAGTGGCAGGTCTGGGCCGCCGTGTCCGGGGATTTTGATGACGAGGACGCCCTTGGCGGGGTCCCACTCGCCGTACGGCGCGCTGGGAGGGTCCAGCCGCCGCGCGATCCGCCGCAGTGCCCGGGCGGCTCGCACGCGGATGGTGGCGTTCATCGGCGGTTCCGGCGGCGGGCACGCCGCCGGCGCGCGTAGTCCGTGCCGTCCACTTTCAGCGGCGCGACGGTGCCACGGCCGAGGCTGGCCCGGCACGTCAGGCAGCGCCGCCAGTGAGCGCGGTAGTCCCGGTAGGTCAGCGGCGCGAGCGTCCGGTGCATCGCGTCGGCCGTGAATCGGATGCTCACCGCGAGCTGCCGCATCGGCGGGCGCAACGCCTCGATCAGCGCCGTCAGGTCTGGCAGTCGGCCCGCGACGGCCGGCGGCCTGTCCGGCAGCAGCCGGTCCAGCGGCGTCCACGGGGCGCGCTCCCCCGCCGTGCCGGGCACCGCGACGCGGGACCCCGGCGCCGTACACCACGGCGTCGGCGCGGAGTCGTTCTCGAGCGAGGTCACGGTGCCTTGGCCTCTCCGGCGACCTCGTCGGCGAGTGACGCGAGCGCGGCCGCCGCCACAGACACCTCCGTCAACTTCTCGGGCGGTAGCTCTGCGAGCTTGTCCCGCGCCTGCTCGAGCTCGCCGCGGAACATGTGGCCCATGGCGGCCTGGGCGAGGATGACATGGTGGGCGTGCTCGAAGGCGGCGCCGACCTTCTCCAGTGCTTCGCGGAGGTCGCGCTGCCATTTCGGTTCGCTCATGTTCGTCATCTTCCTCTTCGAAGGGCCGCTGACGCGGTCTGTTCTTCCTGCTCGGCGACCGCAGGGGCCTGCGTGTCGTTGGGGGTGCTGATGGCGGCGCGTTTCTGCTCGTCCTCGTACTCGGCCTGGTACTCGTCGTATTCGGTGACCGTCATGATGAGCCCGCATTTGTCCTGGTCAGCGTGGCAACGTACGGTCGGCCGCGTCGGGTCGTCGTGGTAGTAGAGCGAGTGTCGGCCGCAGCGCCGGCACGGGATGGGCTTCCGCGACAGCGGCGGTTTCGTCTTCGTGAGCGTCTGGAGCCGCCGGTGCCACCACTGCACGCCGACGCCGAACGGCTGACCGATGTCGGGGTGGGTGAGCATGTGGTCCAGGCGCGCGAGAAGCCACGCGGTCGCGCTGGTGAGGGCGTGGGCGGACACGCCACGCCGCGGTGCTGTCGGTGAGTGCTGCGACGTGCGATACGCGGCTTCCCAGACCCGCAGCCACTCGAGCAGCTCGTCGAGGTCGTCGTGTCCGGGGGACGGCGACGAGGCCTCATCATGTGAACGGCTGACCCGCTCGGCCGAGAAGTCTCCGGGAGCCTGGTAGCCGTCGCTGTGCTCGAGCCGCAGCGGGACCAGGTCGTCGAGCTCGGCCAGGTTCGCGCGGATCGCCGCGACGCACTCTCCGCACCAGATCGGCGCGCCGAGGGCCGGCCGGATGTTGGGCGGCTCCGGGCGCTCCCCGTGCGTGGCGCGCGGCCGTGGACCGGCAGCGTCCGCGCCGCGCCGGTGCGTGACCAGTTCCCACTCAGCGACCCGTTGCGCGTGCTTTTTCTCGGCGGCCTGCCAGTCCGCCAGCGCGGCGTCGTGGGCGGCGACGGCGCGGCGGTAGCGGTTGTTGCAGCGTCCGGGGCAGATCTCGGTCATGCTCTCCCTCGAGTCGACGACGTTGGTCAGAGCGCCCAGCGCCACAGGGCGATCTGCAGCGGGACCGCGCTGATGAGGATCACGAACTCGACGACGCGGAGCAGGGACGCGCCGGCGGTGCGGAGCTCGTTCACCGCCGGGGGCTGGCGGGTGTGGGCGGTGCCGTTGAGCATGGGTCCTCCGGTCACGGGTCGACGCTCGCCAGGGTGCGGGCGATCGTGGTCAGGGAGTCGGTGAGCTTGTCGACGCGGGCCCGCTCGTGGTCGTAGTCCCGGCGCAACGCCCGCAGGTCGTCCGCGCCGGCGAAGTGATCCGCGAGCCCGTCCAGAAGCGCACGCGCCACCAGATCGTCGAGGTTGAACGTCGGGGTGACGGTGATGCTGGGGTCGATCTCCTCCCAGGAGTAGGAGGCCGGAGCATCCTGGCCGCCGCCGGTGATGCGGAGGATGCGCGAGGGCGCACCATCGGATCCGTGCTGGACGATCGATACGCGGGTCTGGAAGGAAGCAAGATCCGGGGTGAGGTAGGCGCGGATCATGAGCGCGCCTCGACGTTCTTCTCCGTGCACGGGTGCTCGGCCATGGCGATGGCGAGGCCGATCCACCCGTTCGCGACGACGACCAGGGCGCCCGAGGCCGCAGCGTCGTCCTCGGCGCGCTTCTCCGCCTGGGCGAGTACCTCGCCGGCGCGCCGGGCTGCCTCGGCCGCGTTCATCGGCCACCCGCCGGCATGCCGGGCTGGGCGAGCAGCAGGCCGGGGCCGCCGCCGACGTTGATGTGCCCCATGCAGGAGGGCACCGCGACCGCGCCGACCGGCGTCATGGTCGGGGCCAGGGTGACCGCGACCTGGATGGGCGGGGCGTCCTCCGAACTCACGCCGCGGTGGAGCGCGAGCTTGTGTTCGGTTACGCACTGCAGGCACGCCCAGATCTGGACGGGTCCCGCAGCGGGCTCGGGGGCGAGTTCGGTCACGGCTGCTCCTTTGGGGTTTCGAAGACGGCGTCGCGGGGTCCGCTGTCCTGGCGCTTCATCGCGCGACTCCGCCAGTACTTGGTGTTGCGGGCGTACAGCAGCGCCTCGCCGCGCCAGCCCTCACGAGCACGGATCGCCCGTGCCAGCTCGGCGCGGGCCTGCTCGAGCTCGGCGTCGAGGATCACGATCGTCGGCCACAGCGCATCGACAGCGACCGCGGCCAGCTGGCCGCTGTACGTCGGGTCCTCGCCCAGGTGCGGCCAGGCGTCGACGAGAGCGGCCTGAACCGCGGCGATCTGTGCGTCGTGGGGGTCCTCGTAACCGGCCGCTGTGTCTTCGGGTTTCGTGGCCTCGGGCCGGTCGACGGGCGTCGCGTGCTCGCCGAGGACGATCAGCGCTGAGCGTTCGAAGGCGTCGTTCCGCGCGCAGGCCGGGCAGGACGGCGAACGGGCGGGCTCAGGGTGTGTGGGGCAGCGCCGTTTCTGCAGGCGGATGTGCGCGGCCAGTCGCTTGGTGTTCAGGCGCACACCGCTGAGGACCGCGGAGGTTAGGACGTCGACGAGCGCGGTCTCAGCGTTGAGTGTGTCGGCCTGCGTGGGCTCAGGCATCGGAACGGGCCCGGATGCCGAGCGCTACGCCGACGGCCGCGCCGGCGGTGACGGCGGCCGCGGTGCGCGCGGCGAGGCTCACTCGTTCGCCGGTGGCGATGAGCGCGGCAGTCGTGGTCGCGATCGCGCCGAGCGCTAGGAACGTGGCGTCGCCGGCGAGCTTGGCCGGTAGCCGCCTGGATGCGGGCATACGGGTCCCCCTGTGTGCAGGGTGGGGACCGCGCTCTCAGTGTTTATCACGCCCGCGTGCTCGCTCGCGCGCCACGCCGATCATGGTCGCGGCCCGTGGCCGGCCCGGGCGGAGCCCTCCCCCCGGCGACAGCTTCCCGGGCGGGCCCTACAGACGGCCCCAGGTTGGCCCGGGGCGGAGCCCTCACGGTTCCCATACGGGCCCTCACGGGTCCCATACGGCCCGGCTCACGGGGCGGATTCTGCAGGGGCCCCAGGTGGCCCGGGAGTCCTAGAAACTTTGCCCGGTCATATTGACTAAGTTTTAAGCTCGGTGCTTAACTTAGTTCTATGACTCTTGACTTGCTTGCACAGACCACGGCCCGGCTGATCATCGACGCGCAGATCGACGCTGGCCGCGCCTTCGCGCAGATGACCGGCAGCAAGACGCTCAAGGAGTTCGACCGCTACCTCGAGGAGCACAGCGAGGCCATGGAGCGCATCGCCGACGCGCGCCTGCTGCTCCGCGAGGGCGGCTACTGCTTGTGGTGCTACAAGCACCGCGACGCGCCGCACTCCGACGACACCCGGTACGTCCACACCGCCACGCTCAACCGCGTCGGCATCTCGTTCATGTGCCCCGAGCCGACCCCGGCGAACGCCTGACCGACCACCGCGGCGGGCCGGTCCGCACCGGCCCGCCTGAAAGGACCCCAAATGGCCCTCTCTCCCCACGCCTTGGCACAGCTCGAGCAGTTCGCCGAGCGCTTCGACCTCCTGGACCTCGAGTACACCCTCGGCTGCCCGAACTGCCACGACCACGTACAGGTCATCGAGCGGCAGGCGATGTCGTTCGGCGAGCTCATCGAGAGCTTGGTCAAGAACGCCGACGCCCACGTCTGCAACCACGACCGGATGTGCCGCCCGGACTGGCAGCCCATCCACCTGTCGGACCGCTAGCGATCGCTCCCATCCATGGCGGGTCGGCGCGGCCGGCCCGCCGAGAAAGGACCCCGAATGGACGCCCTCGCCGAACTCATGCTGCGGCTCGATGGCCGGTTCATACTGCTCTGCCACGAGGATGGATGGCTGTTCACGATTCACTGCAAGTCCTGCGATGACGAGCCACTGGGCCGCCTCCGACTGAGGAAAGAGACGCCGCTGCCCGAGGTCCTCCGCCAGTTGATCACCCTCGCCGCCGAGCACCTGCCCCGCTGCCCGTCAACGCCCGGTTCCAGGTCCGACGGCGACCAGCACCAGCGCGCCGTGAGCGAGAAGTAGCTTCGCTTCCCTGCGACGCTGCCGCGCCGTAGTCGGACGTGCGGCCTCGCGAACCCCGGGCGGGATGACCTGCCCGGGGCTTTCTGTGTGCGCTCCGCAGCCGGCCCCGGGCGGAGCCTGCGGACGGCCCCACGGACGGCCCGGGCGGAGCCTGCGGACGGCCCCACGGACGGCCCGGGCGGAGCCTGCGGACGGCCCCACGGACGGCCCGGGCGGAGCCTGCGGACGGCCCGGGCGGAGCCCTCACCTGCAGGTTTTGGCAGTCTCAAAAACTTTGCCCGATTGAGTTGACTAAGTTTCTTTGGACATGATTAACTTAGTTCTGTTCAACATAACCTAGTTCCCCTTACGGAGGACACAATGGCTCAGGACTACGCCAAGAAGATCAAGGCGCTGCGGGCGAAGGCGAACCACAAGAACACCCCGCCGGAGGAGGCCCAGGCGCTGCTGGCGAAGGTCGCCGAGCTGATGATGCGTCACTCGATCGACGAGGCGGCGCTGCGGGAGGAGCGCGGGGACGCTCCCGAGGAGGTCACGGTCGCCACCCTCGACCTCCCGAAGGAGCACGGCACCGTGCTGATGGACGCGGTCTACCCGATGATCCTCGCGATGGGCGGCGAGGCGATTGTGATCAAGGACGTCTTCACGATGGTCGGAACACCGAGCCTCTTGGAGAACCTCACGACGCTGTTCATCTCGCTGAACAACCAGATGGTCACCGCCGCGAACAAGGCGGGCGACGTCCACGAGGCGAAGCTCCGCAAGGAGCACCCCCGGTGGAGCGACGACCTGATCAACGACAAGGTCGACCAGTTCGTCTGGGACTACGTTCGCGGCTACGGCAAGGGCGTCGCGGACAAGATCAGGGCTCGTCGCGGCGAGGTCATCAACGAGGCGCCGGGGAACGCGTTGGTCCTGCAGACCGAGGAGGAGCGGATCAAGGCGGCGTTCGACCTGATGTACCCGCACCGGAAGAGCATGCGCGGTGAGGCGCTGCGGAACTTTGACGCGATCGAAGCGGGGCGCAGGGCCGGACGGAATGCGGACATCGGTGACACGAGGGTGGCCAACAACGCCACGCGGGCGATCGGTGGCTGATCTGGCCTGATCATCGGGACAACCCCGGGCGGGATTCCTGCCCGGGGTTGTTCTATGTCCGACCTCAGGGACGGCCCGGGCGGAGCCCTCCGGACGGCCCCACGGACGGCCCCACGGACGGCCCCACGGACGGCCCGGGCACGGCCCCACGGACGGCCCGGGCGGAGCCCTCCGGACGGCCCCACGGACGGCCCGGGCACGGCCCCAGGGACGGCCCGGAGCCCCCGGAGGGCCCGCGACCGCGCGGCGGAACCAGGCCGGCTGGTGACGCTCACCGCATAATCCATGCCCGAATATATTGACTATGTTTCGCCGCTACACTTAACCTAGTTCTATGAATCGGAGGTCATTTCCGGGCGGTGATCCGCTTCTGATCACCAGCCGGACCGCGCCGATGCTCGGCCGCCGTGCCGCTATCCGACACGACTACGCCCCGGCACACGCGCCGATGGGTGACTCCTCGGTCGGTCGGCGGCTCGTCAAGCGGCGCGAGCAGCAGGCGGTCCGGCGGGCCACCGCCTCCTACCTCAGCCCCAAGGGAGTTCACCTGTGAGTGATGACGACCAGTACCGCAGCGTCGTCGCGGAAATGTTCGCGATGAGCGGCGACGAGATCATGGGCGCGGCGATCAGCAGCAACGAGCCGCCGGCGCGCTTCCTCGACAGCTTGAAGGCCGGTGAGCCGATCGTCGACGTGTACGCCTACGACAACCGGATCAACGGGAAGGTGCAGCTCTACGTCGCGGTGGGCGTCGAGCTCGCCGAGGGCGAGCTGGTGTTCGCCTCGGACCCAACCGCGGGCTGTACGGCGTTCCGCCGGAAGACAGCCGAGCGGACCGTGTTCGAGGAGGCCCGGGAGTTCCTCGGCCCGGAGCTCCTGGCGATGGCGAAGGTCCGAATCAGGTACCGCACGCAGGGCGCCGTGGAGGACACGACGTGCTGAACCGCCTCGGGGCCCGGGTTGTCCCGGGCCCCGCCTCTCGGTGTCTGCGGTGCGGTCGGCGGCGCTGGGGCAAGCGGTCCCGGCGCAACCCGTACGGGCCGGTCTGCTCGGCGCGGGTGCGGGCGTCGGCGGCCAGGTGGAGTGACTGTTCGCCCGCGCAGTTGGAGAAGGCCCGCGAGGCGCTCGAGCAGGGCGCGGTCGTACCGACCCGCCGGCGGAACGTCTTCCGGGTCATCAGCTCGGACGGCACGCAGGTGTACCTGACGGCCCGGCAGGCGTGTAACTGTCCGGCCGGCCTGCACTCGCGGCACTGCTACCACCGCACGGCCGTACAGATCCTCACCGCTGCTTGACCTCATCTCAGGGCGGCCCGTCCCGCCCTGGCTCCCTACCGGCGCAACACCGGAACAACTCAGAGAGGGATCCCACGTGGACGACCTGATCGAAGCGCTGACGATTCTCCGCAAGTACGGAAACCGGGCGTTCCCCACCTACTGCAGGCACGACGAACTGTGGATCGCGGGAGTGCAGCCGGCAGACGTCAGCGAGGAGGACAAGACCCGACTCGACGAGCTCGGGTTCATCGAAGCCGACGACGCCTTCATGTCCCACCGCTTCGGCAGTTGCTGACGGGAGGCGCTGTGGTAGCGGAAGCCGTGAGCAGCGTCGAGGTCGGCGACCTCGTCGTGGTCCAGGAGCTCAGCGGCCTGTTCAGGGCGGGCGTGATCACCGTGCTGGGCTGGAACGGCTACCCCGCCAAGTGGCGGCCCGCCGGGCAGACCGCTGCGGTCGAGAAGGAGCCGTCGTCGAGCTGGTACCGCGTGCCGAAGGACAAGGTCGACGTACGGGCCGCGCTGCGGGCGACGGCGAACATGTTGGCGGACATCGACGACATCAGAGCCGCCATCCGGCCGCACTACTTCCCGCCGGGCCTGTGGTGACCGACCACGGCGGCCAGCTCGCGCTGCCGTTCCCGGAGGTGCCGACCGCTTCGCCGCAGTGCCAGCGGTGGCGCGGCGGCCGGCACTCCTGGCGGCACGCCGAGCCCGGGACCCGGTTCGACGCGCGCCGCTACGAGGTGCATCCCATCGAGGAGGCCGAGGCGAAGGCGTACGTGACGGCCGCGCACTACTCGGGGTCGTACCCCGCGGCGCGGCTGCGGTACGGCCTGTACGAGCGGGGGCGGCTGGTCGGAGCGGCGGTGTTCGGCGTCCCCATGGGGAGACGGGTGCTTCCGTCGGTCCTGCCGAGCCTCGTACCGGCCTGGGAGTCGTTGGAGCTGTCGCGGTTCGTGCTCGACGACGTGTGCCCGGGCAACTCCGAGAGCTGGTTCTTGGCCCGCTGCTTCGAGGCGTTGCTCGGCGAGGGGGTGCGTGGCGTGGTGTCGTTCGCCGATCCGGTCCCCCGGCGCCGCGCCGACGGGACGCTCGTCATGCCCGGCCATGTGGGGTGGATCTACCAGGCGACGAACAGCGTCTACACCGGGCGCAGCACGCCGCGCACGGTCAGCCTGCTGCCTGATGGGACCGTGCTCAACGACCGCGCGAAGCAGAAGGTCCGCAGGCAGGAGCCGGGCCATGCCTACGTCGAGAAGTCGCTCATCGCGCTCGGAGCTCGCGTGCCGCGCGCCGGCGAGGACCCGCGGGCGTGGCTGGTCCAGGCGCTCGAGGACGTCGGGGCGCGGCCGTTCCGGCATCGGGGGTGCCATCGGTACGTGTTCCGGCTGGGGCGGACGCGGCGCGAGCGGGAAGCGATCGAGCTTGGTCGGCCGGCGCGGCCGTACCCGAAGCGGATCGACATAGGGCTTGCGGCCTGAGCCGGGTTGGGTCGATCACCGTAAACTTTGCCCGATACTATTGACTAAGTTTTGTGTGTGCTGATAACTTAGTTCTCATGACAGGTTCGGAAGTTCCCACCCGGCCCGCGATCACGCCGGAACAGCTCATGGAGCACCTGCCGACCCTCCTGTCGGCACTCGAGGACGCCGCCTACTACCGCGAGAGCGACCCGGAGGGCTGCCGCGACTGCCGGGACCTCATCAAGGAGCAGGGCGACCGGGACGCGCGGTGCGGGGACCACACCAGCGACGACGAGCAGATGGAGCGGTACTGGGCACTGCGGGCCCTTCTGGGCGGCCGCGACTGACTTGAGGGCGGCCCCAAGAGCCGCCCTCTCTCAAACCAGAGAGAGGACATATGCGCGAGTACGTCGTCGCGGCGTACGTAAACGTGGACCGCGACGCCTTTGACGGATACAAGGCCAGCCACCCGCTAGCCACGGCGGATGACCTGACGTTCCGCGTCGATGCACCGACCGACATGGACGCCGCCGAGAGGGCATGGGTCATCGGACAGCGGATGGATGCGGACCTCGATGACCGCCGATGGCCGGCGGACGTTCGCTCCTCCAACGTCGGCGACGTGTTCGAAGTGCAGGACGGCGACGCCAAGTCCTTCTTCGTCTGCGAGCCCGCCGACTGGCGCGCACTCCGCGATCTCCCTAACCCGCTTGTACCGATCGAGGGCACGCGGGCGACGAGTCGAATTTGAGAGGTAACACGATGCGATGTCGTTCGTGGCGGCTGCGGAAGTGGTGGTTCCGCCGCTGCACCTGGAAGCAGGGCCACGCGGCCGAGTCACTGTGGCACTGCGACGAGACGAGCTGCACCACCTGGCTCGTGGCGGACAGAGGACGCGAGAGGGCCCTCAAGCGAGTGAAGGACTGAGAGGACTCACCGATGGTCGTGTATCTGATCGAGCGCAAAGCGGCCGGCGAGGAGTGGCAGCCCGACCTGCACATCCCGTTCGCCACCACCACGCAGGGAGCCGTCAGTTCACTGATCCGCTACCTCGTGGGGACCGTCGCCCTGGAGGAGCTGGGCGAGCTTCGGAAGACCACGTTCGGAGCACCCGCGACCGAGAGCCATTACGTCGAGCACAGAGGGGTCGAGTACCGCGTGGCCGAGTACACGCGGATTGGAGCCGCGTAGCCGATCGCGGCAGAGCAGGGCCGTCCCGGCGTCGCCCCGGGGCGGCCCTTTTGCATGCCTGGGCGGAGGCTCCACAGGCCCGGTCCAGGGCGGGCCCAGGTAGCCCTAAAACATTGCCCGAATATATTGACTAGGTTTTCTGGGGGCTCTAACCTAGTTCTATCAGTTAGATCTAGTTGGGAGCCGGACAGATGCACGACATCTACCCCACGAACTTCGACGTCGCACTGATGTACGCGCCGTACGAGTTCGGGCGCGTGATCGAAAGTGTCTTCACGATGAGCCGCGACATGATCATCGACTTGACCGTACTGGCGGCTCGCGATGCCGCCAGCCCCTCAAGTCTCATCAACGCGATCAGGGCCGGCGAGCCGGTCATCGACGTGTTCGCGGAGTTCGAGCTCCAGGACGAGGCGCCGGTCATGGCCCGCATCGGACTGATTGCGGGAGTCGATGTCCTCGCGAAGGGCTTCGCGCCATCGGGCTTCCCGATGGGGACGCAGGTCCTCCGCGACGGTGAGCCGTGGCCGACGACGATCGAGGCGGCACGCGAGTTCATCGGCCCCGAGCGCCTCTCGATGGCGAGCGTGCGGGTTCGCTTCCGCGAGCAGGGCGCCGTGACCGGCTGACGGCGGGGCCGCGAGCCCCGGACGGCTGTCCCGTCCGGGGCTTTGGCCTATCCGGGCCCGGCGCGGCGGCCCCACAGGCGGCCCGGCACGGCGGCCCCACAGGGCCCGGCACGGGCGGCCCCCGGCGGCCCCACAGGGACCGGGCATCCTGCCTGGTCACTGAGCAGTACCGAAACTATGCCCGGATATCTTGACTAGGTTTCTATGTGAGCATTAACCTAGTTCTATGAATCGGGAGCAAGTTGACAGAGAGTTCAAGACCCGCCAAGGCCGCGAAGCGCTGATTCGGCGCATGTGCGAAGCGGTCTACGGCAACGGCAAGGCAATCAAGCGCGACCCCCTCGACGAAGTCCTCGAAGTCACGCACAGCGTGCTGGACGACTACGGCCACGAACTCGCCGGCGAGGACATCGCGTTCGCACGGCAGCACTGGAACGCCCACTTCGCCGAGGAGTGGCGGAAGCTGCCCGACCCGAGGCCGGCGCGGCGCCCCTGGTGGCGTCGCCTGATCCGCCGATAGACGACCCACGGCGGGCCGGTTCCCCGGCCCGCCTCCGCATTGATTAGGAGCTGGACAGTGAGCGAGACCGAGACCTACCCCATCGACTTCACCAAGGTGCCGGGCGTCGACCCCGACACGTTCCGCAGCGCGGCCGCTGGGATGTTCGTGATGCAGGGCCCGCTCATCCGCGAGGTCGCCATCAGGACGGCCCGCCAGGAGGTGCCCGACCTCCCCGAGAGCCGCATCGACGACATCAAGTGCGGCGAGCCGCTCATCGACGTGTTCGTTGAGCTCGAGGTCCACGGCGGCGTTCCGCGCTGGGCGCGGGTGGCGATGACGCCGGGCGTCGAGGTTCCAATGGAGGGCTTCGCGCCGGCGGGCTTCACCGTCGCGACGATGTTCCCCCGCAACTCCGAACCTTGGCCGACCGCAGCCGACGCGGTGCGCGAGTTCCTGGGCGCGGAGCTCCTCGCGTCGGCGCGCGTCCGGGTTCGCTTCCGGGAACGGGGGAGCCTCAACGAAGAAGACACCTGGGGCGACCCGGACGCGAGGCCGCTCGGCAGCGACCCCGCGGCCGGCCACTTCGGGCACGTCATCGAGGAGTAGGCATGCCAGGCAACCCCGGACACCTTGTGTCCGGGGTTTTGCCATGTCCGGGCCCGGGCGGAGCCCTCACGGCCCCACGGACGGCCCGGGACACGGGCCCCACGGACAGCCCGGGCGGAGCCCTCACGGCCCCACGGACAGCCCGGGACACGGACCCCACGGACAGCCCGGGCGGAGCCCTCACGGCCCCACGGACGGCCCGGGACACGGACCCCACGGACAGCCCGGGGCGGGCCCCTACGGTGGGCATTGGGCATACTCAAGAAACTTTGCCCGAATCACTTGACTAAGTTTCCAGTGACGGATTAACTTAGTACCAATAGAGCAGCCCACCAGGGAACGGAGCCGAACCAATGGCGGAGACCATGACCCCCATCGCCCGCATCGAGTGGCGGAGCTACGAAGGCGGCAGCTGGAGCAGCTTCGCGGTCTACACCGAGGACGCGATCGAGCGGCGGACGGCGGAGCTCCGGCGCAGCGGCCGAGAGGTCTACGTCAACCGGTTCTGACCGGTACGGGAGTCCCCGGGCACCTGGTGCCCGGGGACTCCAATCAGCGAGCCCAGGAGGACGACATGGCGCAGTGGACGATGCAGCTAGACGGCGGCGGAGTGCTCGTCGCGAACGACAAGCCGAGCGATCCAGAGCTCAAGCGAGTGCTCAAGGGCCTCGTGGAGATAGGGAAGGACGGGCTGGACAACCCTCCAGAGGACATGGTCTTCGACTGAACTACTACTCACGACGAACCCCGGGCAACCCCCGGGGTTTTCTGCATGCCCGGCCCGGTCGGCTCACGGGAACCGCAGGCCGTACGCGAGCCGCCGGCCGCCGGCCTCGACTACGACGGGCGGGCCGGCGCGCTCCCGGAGCCGGCGCGCCTCGGCGAGCAGCCGATCAGCCTCCTGCAGTTGGCCGGCGTCCGAGTCGGCCAGGAGCCGCAGCGCCGCGGCGTACGCCTCGTCCGCCGCGGTGTGCGCCTCCACCCGTGCCCGGACCTCACTGGGAAGCACGACCGCGCCGGACTGCACCCCACGAACCATCCGGCGTCGACGACGGCGCAGCGACCGGCCCGTGTCATCCGCGAGCGACTCCCCCGCCGCCGCGACCAGCGCCGCGCGGGTCGGCGCCGGGTCGTCCGGGTCAAGGCCGTACGCCAGCGCGCCCAGCAGCGAGGCCCGCGGCCTCCGCTCCCCTGCCTCGAGCATCGTCACCATGCCGGGCGAGACCGCCGCCCGGGCCGCCAAGCCTCGCACCGACAGGCCGCGTTCGGTACGCAGCGACCGCAGCAGCACGCCGAGCCCGCCGGCCAGGCGTGCCCGCTCCTCGGCGTCCGGCCGCCCGGACATCGTCACGGCTCAGCCTTCGCGCGCAGGAGCAGCCAGCCGCCGCACAGGTTCGCCGGCGTGCCGTCGGCCCGGTACGGGACGCCGTCGATGATCGGCGGATCGTACGCGCCCGGATGCCCGGGGACCTCGACGCCGCCCGGATGCTCCCACCGGGTGACGCGACGGATCCCTGCGTGGCAGTAGAACGGGCGGCCCGTCGCGACGAGCTCCTCCAGGAGCTCCTCGTCTCCGGCGTAACCCGCTTCGCCGCGCCGCTCCGGCGAGTGCGGCCGGTACGCGCACATGCCGCACATCCGCAACGGGTCGGGCGCCGCTGGCGGGCCCGGCGTGACCGGCTGCTGATCGAGGTCGTGGACCGGGGTCCAGCAGGTGCAGCGGTCCGGGCCGTACACCGCCGCGCCGAGGCAGCACGCCCCCTGGCCGGCGTCGGGCAGCTCGAGCGGCTGGGCCGCCGACCCGCGGGCGAGGCTGATCACGACGGCCGCCGGCGCTCGCTCGGCGCGTTCACCAACGCGCGCACGCGACGGCCCGGACCGGCCGCCCTCCTCGGGGTGTCAGGCATGGTCGTTGTCCTTGGTGGGTGTGGTGGTGCGGGGGCCGCGTTCGCGGGCGGCGAGGGCGAGGGCTTTGGCGTGTTGGACGGCTGCGCTGTCGTACCCGGTTGGGGGTGTGCGGCGTCGGTGTGGGGGGACGAGGTCGGAGGGTCTCCCGCGCGGGTCGAGGATGGTGAGGGTCATTTCGCGGAGTTGTTCCTGCCAGGTCATGCCGAGGGCGGTGGATTCGGCGAGGGCGGCGGTGATGTCGTCTGCTCGCCAGTCCTCGCGGGAAGCTTGGGCGAGGGCGTGGAGTTCGGGGAGCGCTCGTCGGGCGGCTGTCATGGGCGCCGCTTCCGTGCTCGCCATCCGGCGTGGCGCATCTCGCGTACGGAGGATCCCCAGAGGAAGCGGATGCGGTCGATGCCGTAGTAGCCGCTGACGCCGGCTGCGGCGCCGCCGGTGAACCACAGCAGGGCGGTCACGTGCTGCCTCCCTCGGTGCGGGTGGCGAACCAGCGCAGCAGCGCGACCTCGGAGGGCACGGTGAGCTCGGCCGCGACGTGGCGGGCGTCTCGGGCGACCTGCTCGCGGACCCGCTGCTCGATCGCGTCGACGAGCTCGGTCGGTAGGTCTTCGAGCATCATCGTGCGCTCGCTTCGCGGTCGGCGTCCGCCGTCTCGTCGTGCAGGGCGGCGGCCAGCAGGTCACGCAGGCTGTGCAGGTACGTGATCGCCGCGTCGATCCGCTGGAGGGCATCCCGCCCTGCCTGCTGGTAGCTGCGGCGGCCGGGCCGGACGCGTCGTGCCCGCCATACAGCGTGGTCGATGGCCGCCTGGCGGAGCGCCGTGCGGGCGCGGTGCAGCGCGGCCGTGGTCCGGTCACTGCTCGAGGTCATCGCGCCGGTCCTTCCTCGAGGTCCTCGATGGTCGGGCAGGGGAACGGGAAGCCGCACTCGCGGCAGCGGCGTCGGCCTCGGCCGCCGTGGCGATGGGGGGTGTGCCGGGCGCGGATCCGCTCGGCCAGGTGTTGCCCCTGCTCGGCTGCGGTCAGTAGCGCGGGCAGCGTGAGCGTGATCAGCTCGTACGCGGTGTGCGCGTTGCCGCCGTGGACGCCGGTCTTCGCGATGCGCGATGCTGCGGCGCGGACCTCGTCCAGGTCGGCGGGGAGCGTGACGGTTCGGGTCATGGTGAAGGCTCCGTGACGGTTTCGGGTTGGTCGGCGAGGGCGGCGGCGCGGATGAGGACCTGCTCGCGGCCGGCGGCGGGGCCGAGGTCGGCCCGGGCCTGGGCGATGAGGCGGTCGCGGAAATCGGCGTCGAGGAAGACGAGCCGTTGAGATGCGCGCCGGAAGAGTTCGGGCCCGTCGCGAGGGTGTTCGTCCACAGGCTGGAAGCGCACGCGTGCGGTGCCTTCCAGATCAGCGTGTGACGGGGGGGAAGTATCAGTTACTCGTTCTGGTGGTACTCCCGTGGTCATACTCCCCCGCATCTGTTGCGGGTCATCTCCGCATTCGTTGCGGGTGAACTGCTGCGTTCGTTGCGGGTCAACTCGGCCGTCTCCGGCGTTGTCCACAGGGGATTGACCCGCATCGGTTGCGGGTGAGGTCGTGTTGTCCACAGGGCTTTGACCCGCATTGGTTGCGGATGAACCGGGCTCGTCCGCCGGGTCGTTGGGCCGCAACGATTGCGGGTCATCCGTGTCCGGGGCCCCGGCCTCCTCGTCGTCGGGCCGGTGGTACTTGCACGGTCCCTCGCCGGGCGTGCCGGTGCCCCACCCGGCCGGCCGCGTGCAGAACGCCCCCTTCGTCGTGAGCGCGCCGCACGGCGTCGGCTCGTCGTCGGACAGCAGGCAGTCCTTCACCGGCCACGCGAGCCGGTAGATCGACGTTCTGCGGCGGCGTTTGGTCACCCGGAGCCAGCCCTGCTCAGCGAGGTCCTTGATGGCCGTCTCGATGGTCTTCTCGCTCAGGTTCGTGCTGGCGGCCAGCGAGACGACGCTCGGGGCCCACTCCATCCGGGCCCCGCGCGGCAACGTCAGCATGTAGACGTGGAGCCGGTGCGCCAGGTGCAGACGGCTCGGCTCCAGACTGGTCGAATTGGTGATGAGCAGAATCCACAGCAGCGACGCGTCCAAGCGCTTGCGCTGGTCTTCGCTGAAGTACGGCTTCGCCCACGCGGGCATTGCGGACTCATCGATCGGAGTCCCGCGCGGCGGCTCGGTCACACACACCCACTCTCAGCACATCCCGAAAGGTCCCCCCAGGTCACTCGCCCGGCGTCGGCCCGGCGCGCGGCCGCGCTGGCCGGGTGCCGGGCTCCGGCTCCCCGGCCAGCGCGGAAGGCGTGTGCGCCTGGCATCGGTGCCCGACGGGGTAGTGCCGGGTCGGTGTACGGCCGCAGTGGCGGTCTGCGGCGTCGCTCCAGTGCCCGCACGGCGTGCGGTAGCGGTCCAGGCGGATCGGGACCGTCACGGTGCCGCCTCGGCGGGCTCGGGAGGCGTGGCGGGCGGGTAGCCCGTGCCGGGGCAGCGGCTCCGGTAGTTCGGCGTGTACCGAAGGCCGAACGGGTGGTGCACGACGCCGCCGGACTGCAGCAGCTTCTTCTCCCGCAGGCAGTACCGGCACACACCGCGGGCCCCCTTCTTCGGCCGGCGTGACCTGACCGGCGGCTGCTCGCCCGGGCCGATCGACAGGGCCAGGCCAAGGAGCGTGACCCACCTGCAGAACAGATCCAGGGGCGGGATCGACGCGCCGGTCTCCCACCGCGCGAAGGTCACCGGGTGGACGCCAATGGCGTCCGCGAGATCCTGCTGAGTGAGTCCGTGCTCGTTCCGCGCCTGGACGCACGCCAGCACGATCGGGTGCGGCTCCCAACCGCGCCTAGCCACGGGGCCTCCTCCGGAACGGGCGCACGTTGCTGCCAGGCAGCGGTGACGGCGGGGCCGCCCGGCCCGGCTTGGGAGCCGGGGCCGGGGCGGGGCGAGGTGTGCACGTCGCGGCGTGCGGCATGTACGGGCGCTCGAGCGGGTGGCGGGGCGTGTCATCGCTGATCGCCGACAGCGACCGGGACCGCCACGCCCCCAGGGCGTCCTTGTAGGCCAGGACGCTGCCGTCCAGGTCCGGGCGCGGGTTGAGCGGCTGCTTCGCTCCGGCCTGTGTGATCGCCCAGATGATCGGTTCGCCGCATTCACTGCAGGTCGGCGTATGCCGGTGCGGGCGAGGCTTCGTCATCGTCCCTCCCCGGCCGTACGGAGGTCGGCGTGGATGACGGCGATCGCCATGCGGATTCCGCCGGCGAGCAGGTTCAGCCGGTACGCCTGCCCGCCTTCGGGGTCGTGCGCGGCGGCCTTCCGCTCGAGCGCGTGGGCCCGGGCGGTCAAGGTCGTCACGGCATCGGCGAGCGTCAGGAGCCGCTGCACCAGAGCGGTCGGGAGGTCGTGGTGGTCGAGGTCGACGCCGAGCTTCTCGGCGAGGAGCTCGCTCTCGAAGAGGTCTTCGCGTACCTCCTCGGCCAGCTGTGCGACCAGATCGACAGAGCTCATGCCTGGGCCCCCGCGTGCTCGAGCTCGTACTGCTCCACGACGGCCTCGGGGATCCGGCCGCGCTCGTTGACCTCGATCCCACGGGTCTTCGCCCAAGCCCGGATGGTGCTCGCCGACGCCCCGGAGATCGCGCTGTGGCCACGTTTGCCCGTGCCGGAGCCGCCGGCGTCCCGGAGCTCGGCCTGCGCTGCGGCGAGCTGCTCTTGGAGCCTTCGGACCTTGGCCTCCGCCTCCTGGCGGCGCCGCTCGGCCTCCCGAGCCGCGGTCTCCTTGGCGATCCACGCGTCGTAGAGCTGCCGCAGCTTGCTGATCTCCGTGGCCGCCTTGGTCAGCGACCGCCGGATCTGCGCGCTGTCGATCTGGCGTGCGCCGGCGAACACCTCCTTGAGCCCGTCGAGGAGCGTCTCGTCGAACTCCTCCTGCTTGGCGTCGTGCGGCGGGTCGCTCGGATCCGGGTCGGGCTCCTCGTCCGGGTCGGGCTTCGCCTCTGGCTCGCTCGGCTCGCCGGGGTCGTCCGGCCTGTCGGTGTTGGACAACGATGCGCCCGGGTGGGAGGAGAGCTTGTCGGTGGCCTCGTTGTAGTACAAGCCGGGCTGGCCGTTGATCAGCCCGATGATCGTCGCGCGGGAGAACCCGGACTCCTGGGCGCACTCCTCGACCGTCTTCCCGGCCCGCAGGTCCTGCAGTACCTGCCGTGTGCGGTTCATCGACGGCTGCCCTTGCTCGTCGACCCGCTGCCGCTCGAGGTCGAGCCCTTGCCCGTGCTGGCCTTGGTCTGCTTCACGCCGCCGCGGTTGCCGAAGCCGCCGCGCGTCGGGCGGGTGCCGGGCCGCTGACCGCCAGCCGAGGAAGGTCCAGCACCGAACCTGCGGCCGGCCTTCGCGCCGGACACGGTCCTGCCGTTGCTGCCCTTGTACGTGGCGTACCGGGACTGCTGGACGATCTGAACGCGGTACGTCCGGTAGAACGTCCTCTGGCTGGTGACGTACACCGTCCGGACCCGCACCGGCACGTAGTGGGTGTAGTACGCGGGCGAGGCGTAGTAGCGGTAGTACCGCTCGTGCCACCAGACCGGCATCGGGGTCGCGACCCACCCGGCCGGGCACAGGTGCGCGGCGTACAGGTAGCCGACCTCGTCCGGGCTGTAGGCGTAGTAGCAGTGGCCGGGCACCCCGTACGCGGCGGGCACGTAGGTGACGTCCTCGCCGTGGCAGGCGACCAGCCCGGGCATGAGCACGACGCCGGCCAGCGTGGCGGCCAGCAGTCGATTGTTCTTCACACGATCTCCTGATGTAGGTAGGGCCCGCCCGTCCCCGAACTCCGGGGACGGGCGGGCGGCCGGGAGAGCAAGCTCGACATCCCGGCGTGTGGCCGCGGCCCGGCCAGTGATCCGGTCCCCACCGTGTGGCTGACCGGGCCGCGAGTCTCGGGCCGGGAGCACGCCCGCGCGTGCTACCGTCTACCCAGGACACCGACGCCCTCCCGAC
>NZ_JBFAUT010000053.1:0-14756 GCF_040679475.1 Actinoallomurus sp. NPDC052274 | reverse complement strand
CTGGGGGGGGGGGGCGGCCCGGCGTGGTCGGGGGGCCCCACGTGGTGGCGGACGGGGGCGCGCTCGGCGGGGGGCGAGCACGCCCGCGCGTGCTCCCGGCTCCCCTGCTCAGCGCCGCCGTCGCGACGCCGTGGGAGGGTGCCGGCAGACCCCGACCAGGAGGGCGGGGCCTGCCGGCGTTGCCCTGCCGACCGTGGGGATGCGGCCACGGGCGACAGGGCGTCCGAGCAGGCGCAGGGGGACCAGTCCGCGTCTGCTCGGCGGAGGCGAGCCGCGTGCTCAAGGGGTGACACGCGGCCCGCGTAGTCGGTGGTGGTCATCGGTTCGTCCCGAACCGGACGGTGGCCGCGCCGTACGCCACGGCGACCGCTGCGGTAGCCGTGGCGGTTCCGGCCAGCGCCCACCGTGCCGTGTCGGCCCAGCCTGGGTAGAAGGCCGCAGCGACGAGGAGCGGGCCCGTCGCCACCGCGAGCGTCGCGGAGACGGCCAGAAGGCAGGCCGCGAGAAGTACGCGGGTCACCGGTCGACCTCCGCCCGGTCCGGCTCGGCCTCGACGTACTGGACCGGCCGCCGGTAGGACACCCAGACGTGCACGGCGACGGCGAGCGCGATCACGCAGCCGAGGAGCAGGGACGAAACGAGGACTCGCAGCATTACCGCCGTCCTTGCCGCCTGCGCCGGAACTCCGCGAGCTCGTCCCTCGGCGCCGCACGTTCGACCTCGCGGAGGGCCGTACGGACGTGCTGCACCCAGGCGTCTTCGCGGGCCTGGTCCTTGCGCTCGGCGCGGCGCACCAGCAGGTACCCCACCAGCAGCACCGCACCCAGCACGACGAGGACGACGGCGGCGACGGTCATGACGTACGCCCGCCTTCCTGCGCCGCCCGGACCGTCCGCTCGAAGGCCCTCGCGGTGCACGCCACGGCGACGGCCTGGGCAAGGTTGACGACCGCGACCATGCCGAACAGCAGGCCCAGCCACCAGGACGGCACCGCGAACGCCGCCGCCCCGCTCAGCACAGCAACGCACAGGAGCGTCGCGACAGCCGTACGGGAACCGATGACGGCCAGGCGCTTGGCCTCCTCGGGGGTCCACCTGATCGCCAGGTTCAGCGCGAACCTCATGACGCGGCCGCCTCCGCCTGGAGCGCCGCGTCGGTGTCCCTCTGGATCAAGATCAGCGTGGACGCCAGACGGCGCATCCGGTCGGCGTGCTCCTCGTCCAGGTGACCTCGCGCGGCCTCGAGAAGCGCGACGATCGCGCCGTCTACCTTCGTCCGGGGCATGGCGGCCCAGCCGTCGACCGGCCGGGCCTCCATCGCCTCGAGCAGAGCATTCGTGATCATGCGTGCTGGCTTCCGTTGGTACGGCCGTCGGCGGACTGCGGCTGCAGGTCCGGGTACTGAGCGCGGATGGCGTCACCGATGAAGGCGTCAGCGCGCGCGGGCGACTCGGCCGGCGGGCGCCGCTCGGCGACCTGCCGGACCGTCTCGGGGTTGAGCTGGGCGGCCAGCGTCTGCCAAATCTGCTGGTGGGCGTCCCGCTCGGTGGCCGCCTTGGTGGCCTCCGCCTTCGCCTGCTCCCGTACGGCCTCGGCGCGCATGATCTGCTCCGTGATCTGCTCCTTGACCTGGTCGAGCTCCTGCTGACGGCGCGTGATCTCCTGCCACATCTCGGCGATGCGCTGGTCGGCGGCCTCCGCGTCACCCAGGTGCTTCTGCATGAGCTGCTTGGCGTGCTCGGCCTGCTGCTGGTGCATGGTGATCTGGTCGGCGGCGAGCTCGATCGCGCGGGGATTGGTGATCGTGACGGCGGAGGCGGGGGGCATGGTCATCGTGTCGTTCTCATTCCGTACGGGGTTGCGGTCGTGGTGTCTCTTGGCGCCGGTCCTCATCCGGTGGCCTCCGTCATGCGCTCGGCCTGGCGGGCGACGGCGTCCCGCTGGTCCTGGACCCGGGCCAGCGCAGTCGCGAACCCGTCCCGGCAAAAGCCCGAGAGGAAGGCGAGCATCTGGAAACGTTCCTGGTCCGACAGGCCGCGAAGGATCTCGTGCACGTTGGCGGTGTGCGCCACCTCGACGCGGTGGCGGATCGGCTCGGTGATGCAGCCGACGCTGCCGTCCGGGGCCCGATAGTCGACCCGGGATTCTTGGTGGTGGTCGCGCAGGAACCGGCGGATCTCGGTGATCACCAGTTCGCAGGGCTGCTCGGGGTGGTCAGGGTGACGGACGAGCGTGTCTCCCGGCAGGATCATGCCGATCTCGTCCGTCTCAACCTCGGCGATACGGTTATCCATGGCCCTGGCTCCTTCCAGCGAGATGGGCCTGTTCACGCGGTCCTCGCCGGTGGCTCGGCGAGGACCGCGCTGTCTTTGGCCTCCGCGTCCTTGCGGGCGACGGAGGGATGACCGGTGACGAGCTGCACCGCCGCGACGTGCGGGCAGCCAGCCGTCGCGCACGAGCACGCCCAGGTGTCCAGCACCAAGCGGACGATGTACGTGCTGCGGTAGCCGTCGACGTACGCGAGCACGTCGTACGGGACTCGGGCCAGGCCGGCGAACGTCGCGGCGCTGACGGTGACCCGCCCGTCCCGGAGATAGCCGAGGGCCTTCGCGCGGACGTCCGTGCTCATCCGGCCGTCTCCTGCCGCGCGGCCTTCTCGGCTTCCTGGAGCCTTTCGAGGTAGGACAAGACGTCGGACTCCCACGCGACCAGCCGCCGCCCGTCCCGGAACAAGAACGGCAGCTCACCGCGATGCCGCAGGTAGCGGACCGACTGTTCGCTGCGCCGCAGCCGTTCGGCGATCTCCTCGATCAGGAGGAGCCGGTCGGCGGCGCGTGGGTGCGCGGGGGCCAGTGCCGTCATCGTGCCTGGCTCCCGGACTCCTCGTCGGCCGGCCAGGGGCCGGTCTGCGGCCACAGGTCGTCGTCCGGCCGCGTAGCGGTCGGGACCGGCGGCAGGTCGTCCTGTCCTCCGGGCTCCCCCGCGTCGCTGTTCTCGTCGTCCTCGCCGTCGAAGATGTCGCCGGGGGCGATCACGTCGGCGAGGTTGTCGATCTCACCGGCCGCGTTCTCCCGGGCCATGAGGTAACGCAGCTCCGGGGACTGCGGCACCCAGTTGGCGAGGGCCCGCACGCAACTCTTCCGCCACATCTCGGGGAAGTACGTGTGCCAGTACGAGTTGAACCTCGGCAGGTCGGGCTGCTCCGCGAACAGCGCCGGGTCCTCCTCGCGGGCACGTTCGGCCCGCTGGTAGTCCCTGGAGTGCTCGTCCCGGATCTCTTCGACCTGTTCCCGGTTGAGGATGACGAGCTGAGAGCGGGTCCCGTCCTTCATCACGGCGTAGGCGTAGGCGAGGATGATCTCGGCGTCCTCACCCCGGCGCGCCAGCAGATCCGGCTTGTGCCAGAACCCCGCGTCGTCGCCAAGGGTGTAGTCGTACGGCTCGCCCGCGTAGACGAATTCGGCGTGAACCGCGGACACCTGCCCGGACCGGTACATGAGGTCCACCAGGCCGTGCCACTGCGCGATGAAGATGACCTTCTTGCCGCGCGGCACGATCGCGGTCTGCTTCGTGCCGGGCTCGAGCCCGACCCGCGCGCACTCCATCAGCGCACCGAACAGACTGGCGCTCTCGCACTCCAGCAGGGCCGGTCGCTTCCGCAGGCACATCAACGCGCTGCGCATGAACCGGTCGACGGGGACGTGCTTGGGGAGGACCTCGGCGAACTCGTCCCTCATCTTGAGGAACATCGCCCGGGCGTCCGCGATCTTGTCCTCGACCGGCCGGTCTTCCGCGCTGGTCTCCGCCTGGCTGGCGGCGGCCGGCGGCGGGGCGGCCTGGTCGCGCCTGGCCTGGGCGCGGGCCTTGGCCATGACACGCTTCTTCAAATAGATACTCACGAGGTCCCTTTCGTGGGGGTACGCAGCACCCGAGCGCGGTACGCGCGGTACATCTCGGGCTGTTCTGCCTTGAAGGTCTTGAGGTCGAAGACCTCGGCGAGCCGCGTGTACTTCGCGGCGAGTTCGGGGTGTTCTTTGGCGAATCGCTTCGGGGCGAAGTTGCCGTTCTGCTTCCAGCTCACGAGCTCGTTGTCGGCGGCGTCGACGCCGATCTCGGCCTCGCCGAGCATCTCCTTGAGCTGGTTCTCGATCCGTGCGACCTCGACGGCGAGCTCCTCCATCTGCGCCACGAGCTCGTCTTTGCGGTCGATCAGCGGGCGAACCACGTCCGGGTCGACGCGGACCTTGGCGTCCTTCGTCGCGTTCCACATCCGGGCGAGCAGCTCGGTTGCCGCGTCCGAGCCATCGATAGGCGGCGGCGGCGCGGCCGGGTCGGTGACGCTCTGCCAGAACTCGCCCGCGTAGCTGATGAGGTGGCTGAGCAACTCCTCGTCGCGCTCGATCCGGAAGTGTCGGTGGCTGTTCCCGCCGAGCAGGACCGCGACGTGCGCGTGACCGTAGCCGGTGACGGCCAAGCCCCAATGGGCCTGGAGCGCGGGCCCGTCGGGCACCTCCTCGCTCCACTGCTGCCGTTGCCACTCGGACCGGTTCTTGCACTCCAGCAGGCACGGACCATCCGGGCACCCGTACACGCGCCTGTCGATGTTGACCCGCATCCACGGGTGATCGACGTGGACGAGCGTGCCGACGCGGCGTACGCGGGTGCCGGTCTTGCGAGCGAACTTCCGGGCGATGTAGTCCTCGAGCTCCGTGCCGCTCTCGGCGGCCTCGTCGAGCTCGGGGTCCCGGGGCAGGTCGGGCAGTTCCCCCCGCTTGTCGAGCCAGACGTGCCGGGGTGAACGGTACTTGTCCATGCCGAGGACCGCCGCGATGTCGGAGCCGCCGAGTCCTCCTTGGCGGGCCGCCTCCCACTCCTCCCGGCCGGCGTTGGCCGGGAGGAGCAGGCGGGCGGTCGGTGTGACCAGGCGTCCCATCAGCACGGGCCTCCGTGCTGTGCGGTGAGCCACTCGGCGTGGCTCGAGCGCATGTCCTCGGACAGCTCGTACAGCGACCTGAGTTCGTTCTCGGCGGCCAGCTCGTTCGAGCCGACAGCCATCGCGCCGTGTGCCTGGTAGGTGATGGGATCGGTCGCCGCCGTACGGGCTACGACCGTGTCCGGCAGGGGACGCTCGTAATCGGTCGGGCGGCTCATCGGTCGCCTCCGGCCTGGATGAAGTCGGCGACCTCGTGCCAACGGCGGGAGACCTCCGTCAGCACGGACCGCTCGGCCTCCATCGCGGCCGTGTCCCGGTCCCATTGGTCCTGGTCCCGCCAGCGGGCGATTTCGTCCTCAATGAGTTGACCGAGCGTCGCGGGGTCGAGCGCGTCGAGCTCCCACGAGCTCTCGCCGTACTGGCGGATGTAGCCGTGGGCCCGGCTGTCGGTGAGCTTGGCCGGGTTCGGCGGAGGGGCGTACGCCTCGACCTGGTCCATGTTCAGCGCGATCCGGATGACCTTGGCGTCCGCCTCGAACAGGCGCAGACGTTCCTCGATGTCGCGGGTCATGTCGATCCCGGACGGGTCATGGTCACCGAGGTGGATCACGATCGGCTTTTGACCGGCGTCCTGGTACTGCCGCATCCGCTGGGCGGCGCCCCACAGCTCGGACTGGGACGTGTAGCCCCGGCAACTGAAGAAGTCGACGTCGTGGCGGCCACAGACGCCGCTGATCACGCCGACCAAGGCGTCCTTCTCGATCCAGACCTCAACACGATGAGGTTGGTTGGCCCACCGTTCGGTGCGGTAGCTGTACGCCGAGCCGCGGATGATCTGGTCGGGTGAGTCCCAGTGAGACAGGCCGCGCAGGGTCCGGGTTCGGTCGACGATGTACGTCCAGTCGAGCAGGCCGGCCAGACGGGCATCGTTGACGATGCTCCCCAGCCGCTTGTACTCGGTCTGCTTGTTGGCGAGCCAGGCACGGGCGACGAACTGGTAGTAGAGCTGCCGCAAGGTCAGGTCGTAGCCCTGGGCCGCGTAGTCACGGCAGATCTCCTCGGCCCGGCGGATGATCGCGAGGCTGTTCGTGGAGAAGTTCTTGGCGACGTATTCGATCCGGGGCATCAGGCACCTGCCCGTCGCGTCGAGGTCCGCTCCCTCTTGATCGGGCGCAGGACGCCCGGACGCATCCAGGCCGGGCCGGTCCTCGGGTTGGGCCAGACGCCGGTGTACGGCTTGGCCGGGTCCGCGTTCGGCTGGGTGTTCGGGTGGTCCCACTGGACGCACACCGCGCCCGGGACTTCGCCGGTCTCGGTGGGCACGAAGCAGTGCGCGGGCTCCGGGCCGGTGTAGGCCCCGGGGCAGTCGGCGGCGCGGCCGGAGACGATCGTGCCGCTCCACATCGTGTGCTTGTTGCGGACACGGAGGCCGACGGGCCAGCGCTCGGCGAGCTGCTGGAGCTGGGCGGCCTCCGTCGCGGTGACGGTCTTCCTGCTCATCAGGCGTCGGCGTCGCCGTTGGCGGGGGACATGGGCGCGCCGCTGAGGATGGCGCGGACCTCGGCCTCCTTGTAGCGGCGGTGCCCGCCGATCGTCCGGATGGAGGTCAGCTTGCCCGCCTTCGCCCAGCGGGTGACGGTCTTGGGGTCGACGCGGAACATGGTGGCGACCTCGGCGGGCGTCAGCAGCGGCTCGACGCCTTCGAGGGACTCGCGGGTGCTCACGAACAGATCCCTTTCGTAGGGGTTGGAGAAGCCAGCCGAGTGGCGGCTACTGGGAGGGCTCGGCCGCCGCAGGGCGGGCGAGCAGTTTCTTGGGCTGCACACCGAGGGCCTGGGCCAGACGGCCGGTGGCCGTGGCGGAGGGGTTCTTCGCGCCGCGCTCGATCTTGTAGAGGTAGTCCGCGCTGATCCCCGCCTCTTCGGCGAGCTGACGTACGGACTTGCCCCTGGCCTCGCGCAGGCTCCGGACCTCCTGGCCTGACACGGTGTGACTCAGCATGAGTGCAAAACTAGTGCAAGTTTGGCACAACTGAGAAGCCCTATTTTTGCACGAGTTATGCGCTTGTGCCGTCGAGGTCAGTTGGCGAACCGCTGGTCACGAGGGAGAGTCAGGGGCGTTGGCCCCTCTCTAACCTGGGCGAACCCGTCCAAGATGAGGCCAAAGTTAGGACTACTTTGGTACCGTGCACCGGGTGGAAACGACACGCATCGGCAAGCTGATTGACCAGCGCAGACGCGAACTCGGCTATGCCCGCTGGCGCGACCTCGCAGACGCCGCCGGCGTCTCCCACGAGACGATCCGCAAGATCCGTCGAGGCATACGGGATGCCACCACGCATGGCACCCTCACCGAGAGCAAGCTCGAGGACGCCCTTCAATGGGCGCGCGGCAGCCTCCAGACCATCGACGAGGGCGGGGAGCCGACGCGTGTCCACCCCACCCTCCCGATCCCGTTCGACTGGCCATCACCGCCGGAAGCTTCCGAAGGGCTTCGCGAGCCAGGCATCCCGGCCGAAGTCAGCGCGCGGGGCCTGGCCCCCTACGCCAGGGAGATGTACGAACGGCTAACCCTGGTCACGGACAGCGAAATCAAGATGCTGATTGGCATGATTCGCGAGACCCGAAGGTCGACGCCGGAAGCTGCATCGCGCGCCCAATCGATTACGCGACGTAAGGGTTTTGGCCAGACATAAGGGTTTAGGTCAGACACAAAACGCTGAATTCGGGTCGGCAACGAAACACCCGATTACACCTTGATCACAACCCCGTGGCCTGTTTGCACGAAGTGACGTACTGTGACGTCCTATCTCTGGCGTGCCTGGAGTGACCGCATTCGAGAGTTGAAACACGGGGCGAAGCATGTCCAATCCCGACCACCGTCGGCCGAATCATGAATTCACCATCCGTCGTCTCGCCGAGGAGCTGGCTGCGAAAGATGCCTCACTCGCCGCCGCTAGGGCTGAGGCATATCGGGCCGGACTTATTGACAGCGAGCTCGAGGTGCCCGAGGAACTCGAGTACGCGCTGCAGTTCGGCGACGCGATGGATAAGTTCCTGGTGCCGATCGGGGACGGCGAGATGGTGACCATCCGCATGGGCCGCTCGGGGAGCGGCCGTCCCCGGCCTCGGCACGAAGCCGATGTCTGGCGCAAACTGATCCGCATCTACGACGAGACGAATGAGCAGCTCCTGGCCGGCGTCCCCGTCCTACAGGGCCAGTCCCTCCCCGGCGGCATCCTCACGATGCAGTGGAGAGTCGGCGAGCAGCCGATCTTCGTCATGACCTCCGAACGGCCGATCGTTACCGACCGGCTGGCGAAGATTCTCCCGCTGCCTCTGCGCCCTCTTGCCATCGTGCCGTTCACTTGGAGCGTTCTACGACGGCATCTGCGCTGGCACGGGCTGGTAGGGCCGCTCAACGCGGCGCCCGCCGCGGTTGACCTAGCGGCCAAGACAGCGATCGCCGTCACGGTCGCCGCCGGCGGATATACCGTCGTGACAGGCGAGCTCCCGCTACCGGGGCCGCCGCATGCGGCCGCCGCACCTACCAGGGCGGAAGGCTACGATCCGTCGAACGCCGCCGACACCAGCACGCCGGCGCCGACGCGCTCGGCTCCGGACAACCTGGCGGCCACGCCGACGGCAGAATCGTCCAGCTCGCCAGGGCCCTCGAGTATCGTGCTGCCCCCGTCTGCGACGCCGACTCCGAGCCCTTCCACGCCGGTGCCAAGCGGTTCCCCGCAGCCGTCAGCAACCCCTACCACTCCAACACCGACGCCCCCGGCGCCGAGCAGCCCGGCCCCTAGCACCAGTACTTCGTCTTCCCCTTCCACAGAAGCCTCGACCCCTCCCGACGCCACGAAGCCTTCCTTGCCGCTGGACACCCCGAAACCGTCGATCACGTCCAGCGATCCGACAGCGACCCCAACGACTCCCCTGCCCGAGGCAACGTCCCCAGACGTGACGATCCCGCCGTCTCCCTCCCCCTCTCCCGCCGACACATTGGACTCCTCGGCCACGATGATGCTGGGATCTGTCTGCCCGCCCGGCACGCCACCGATCCCGTTCCCCTGCGGCCAGCCGTAGGCCGGCCCGGCTCCTCCTCCGCAGCGCCGAGACCCGGAGGAGGAGCCGACCCCTCTCCCAAGCGTCTCGGCCACCACGAAGGACGATCCCCGTGGGCTACGTAAAAGACCTCTGGACACGCCCCGTACGACCGGCAGACGCCGAAGATGACACCGTTCACTACGTTGACAAGAAGCGCACTCGCGTCCGCAGCGCCCGCTGGGGCAAGGGCAAACGCTGGCTCGCCGTCTGGAAGGACCCCGACGGGAACGACAAATCCCAGGCGTTCACCAAACGGGAAGACGCTGACGCCAAGTGGAAGAAGATGGAGGCCGACGTCACTCGAGGCGAGTACATCGACCCGAAGGCCGGCAGAGAATACGTCGGCTCGTTCGGTAGCCGATGGCTCGCTCTGCAGCGCCTGAGTACCGCCAGCAGAAAGAAGTACGAGTCCGTCCTCCGCCTCCACGTCGAACCTCATTTTCGGAAGCGCCGAGTTAAGACCGTAAAGCCGTCCGAAATTGACGAATGGCTCGTCGAGCTGGAAAGCAAGTACGGATACGCGACCGTCAGCGCCGCCTACCGGGTAATCTGCGGGATCTTCGACCTGGCTGTCGCCGACGAACTGCGCCGCGACAACCCAGCCCGGGCCAAGGTCGTCCACCGCCCAGGAGGAGGCCCCGCAGAGCGGTCACCGTGGACAGCGGAGCAGGCGTGGCGCATCATCCAGGAACACCCCGAGGAGTACCGGCTGCTGCCCGCTCTTGCCGTTGGGTGCGGCCTACGGCAAGGCGAGATCCACGGGCTGTCGATCGACGACATCGACTTCGACGGCAAGGTGATCCACGTGCGCCGGCAACTCCTGGTCGCCCGCGGCCGCGCCTACTTCAAGCTGCCCAAGTACGGCAAGACCCGCACCGTACCGCTCCCTGACTGGGTTGCCCATCAGATCCGCCTCCACGTAGGCCGGGCCAAGCCCCGGCCGTACTCACTCCCGTGGGAGGAGGAGGACGGCAAGGTGGCGAAGGAGCTGTTCACCTGCAACCTCCTGCTGCGCTGGTCCGGGCCCGCTAACGAGACGCTGCGCGGCCCGAGCCGCAAGGACCCCAGGACGTACGACAAACACGTCGCTCCGACGATCTACAACGACGGCGTGTGGAAGCCCGCGCTGTCCCGAGTCGGCCTTATCCCCCCGCCGGTCCTCGATGAGGAGAACCGCGTCCGCTATCTGACCGACAGCCGGCTGACCGGCATCCACATGCTCCGCCACCTCTACACGACGATCCTCATGGACGCTGGCGTCTCCCTGATCGGCATCATCGTGATCCTGGGCCACTCGAGGAAGGGCGCCATGGCACGAATCGCGCCGACTACGCTCGGTACCTACGGGCACGTGACCGACGAGACCTACGAAGCGGCCCGCCAGGCCGTTGGCAAGACCGTGTTCCGCCTCCGGGCTGTGCCCGACGGAACAGTGACGGAACAGCGCGCCGCCCAGTGATCCCTGCGCCCGCTCTGACCCTGGTCAGAGCCTCGCAGCGGCGCTGCCCTTGAAGATGACGTAGATCTCCAGCACGGGCAGCAGCAGGAACGCGAGGAAGAGCGCCACAGGGAGCATGTCTCCATTGTGACCTGCCGCCGGGGGTGTTCACGTACGGTGCCGCTCCCCCGCCGCCCGTCCCTGTCCGGCCGCCGGTCGTGGACCGTCCGTCTCTTTGGGCGTAAGGGGCCGTGGTGGCAGTTGGCGGTGATTTGAACACCGTGAACGGCATGGCGCACCGACCCCCGGGTACCGGTCCATATCGAGGAAAATGCGCAGGTCAACGGGGGGTTAACGATGATAAGACTGATGCGCCGCGCCGGTATCACGTCCGACATGATGTACATCGCGGGCTTTGGATCGGTCCTGGCGTCGTTCGCCAGCTGGGCGATATCGATGCGTGCGGAGGAGCACGCGGGAATAGACCGGGCGGACCGCTGGGGGATCTTCGTCGGTGAGTGGGCACCGACCTTCTTCGCGCTCGGCGTCGCGCTGCGGATGGAGGAGGAGTACGGCGAGGAGATGGAGCACGAGGGAGCCGAGCGGATGAAGCGCCGGGCCCGTGAGGCGATGCCGGTCAGCTGAGACCCCTGGTACGCCCCGGGAAAGAGCACCCGGAGCCCCGGTTGGCCGAGCTGCCACGGCTCATCCGGCCCATGGCGGCCCTGCTGAGACGGTCGCTGCCGCCAGATCAGGACGAGTACGGGTGGGAGCTGAAGTGGGACGGCGTCCGGGCGGTCGCCTACGTCGAGGGTGGGAGATTGCGACTGATGTCCCGCAACGACAAGGACATCACCCGCTCCTACCCGGAACTGGCCGCCCTGGCCCGGATGCTGCCCCGCCCCGCCATCCTCGACGGTGAGATCGTCGCGCTGCGCGACGGCCGCCCGAGCTTCGCGACCCTGCAGGGCCGAATGCACGTCCAGCGCCCCGGTCCGCGGCTGGTCTCCGCGGTACCGGTCCAGTACTACCTGTTCGATCTCCTGCACCTGGGCGATGAGTCGCTGCTGGCCCGCCCGTACACCGAACGGCGGGACCGCCTCGACGGGCTCGGCGTCGACCGGGCGCCGGTGCGCGTCCCACCCTGGTGGCGCGGCGACGGCGAGACCGTCTTCTCGGTGGGCCAGGCCCAGGGCCTGGAGGGCGTCATCGGCAAGCCGCTGCGGTCCCGCTACCACCCGGGGCGGCGCGGCCCATGGATCAAGGTGAAGAACGTTCGCCACCAGGAGGTCGTCGTTGCCGGCTGGATGCCCGGGGCGGGCCGCCGCGCCGACATGATCGGGTCCCTGGTGCTCGGCGTCCACGACGACGGGCCGCTGCGGTACGCCGGCAACGTGGGGACGGGCTTCACCGAGGCGGACCTGCGGGACCTCGCCGTGCGGCTGGCGCCGCTGGCACGGGACGAGGACCCCTTCGACCCGTCGGCCCCCCGCGACGTCGCGCGCCGCGCACGGTGGGTCCAGCCCGAACTGGTGGGCGAGGTGGCGTTCGGCGAGTGGACCCCGGACGGGATCCTGCGGCACCCCAGCTGGCGGGGGCTCCGCACCGACAAGCGGCCCGAGGACGTCCACCGCGAGGAGCCGGGGTGACGAGTTCGGCGATGCGCGACGAACCGCCGGGGTCGCACCGTTCTTCCGGCGTGTCCATTTGCGGGATCATGGTGACGGCAGCAGAGTTGCCCCGGCGTCCCGTCCGGTCGCGATCCGGTCCCCGCCGGACGCCCGACCCGGCCCGCGGATCGCCGGTCGTTACTGATCCCTCATGCTTTGGAGTCTCGTCGTGCGCAAGCGTGTGCTCGTTCTCGTCGCCGTGGCCGGGCTCGGCCTGGCGGGCTGCGGTGGCAGCGGTGGCAGCGGATCCGCGCATCAGGACAAATCCGCCTCGTCCGCGCCCGCGAGCGGTGCGGCGGCGGGCGAGCCGCTGCCCAGCGCGTCCCCCAAGGGCGACGCCGACGCTCCTACGTGCACCACGGTCACCTACCGGGCCACCGGTACGGGCGTCGAGGTCACCGCGAAGGTGGGCAAGACCCCCATCACCCTGAACTTCGAGGCCGACGACGCCGACGACAACCCCGTGACCGGCGACCCGGCCACCTCCAGCGTCACCTACGCCTTCAAGGGCAGTGACATGCGGCACACCTTGCTGATCAAGGGCGTGAAGTCGCCGCACCACGTGACCGTCATCAGCCTGGGCACCGACCAGAACGTCTCCTGCCGCGCCTACGCGGGCTAGGGGGTGTCCCGTGGATCTTGTTCGTAGCGGGCGGCGCGCAGCCGGACGAAGATCCACCGGACCGACGGCGGAGACGGCCGGTCGGGTCGCGTCGGCTTCCCGACCGGCCCGTCCGGCCCCGAGCCGGCAACGTCCTCGTCCGGGCGGCCGGGCCTCAGTCGCGCGCCGAGGCCCGTACCTGGTCGGCGATGTGGTCGGCGATGGCCAACGCGGACGTCGCCGCGGGCGACGGCGCGTTGCGGACACTCACGACCGGGCCGAGGCGGTGGATGGCGAAGTCGTCCACGAGGCTCCCGTCACGGCCGACGGCCTGCGCGCGCACCCCGGCCGGGGCCGGCAGTACGTCCCCGGGCGTCAGCTCCGGCACGTACGCGCGGGCCTCGGCGATGAACCGCCGTCTGGACACCGATGTCAGCGCCTCCCGAACGCCGGCGCGCCAGTGGGCCCGCGCGAGGCGCCGGAATCCGCCCCACTTGAGGATGTCACGCAGGTCGGCGAGGTCCACGTCACGGCGCCGGTAGCCCTCCCGTGCCGTGGCGAGCACCGCGTTCGGGCCGATGTCGACGGTGCCGTCCACCCGTGGAGTGAAGTGCACGCCCAGGAACGGATAGGCCGGGTCGGGAACGGGATACACCAGGCCCTTGACCAGTTCCCTGCGGTGCGGGGCGAGCCGGTGGTACTCGCCGCGGAACGGGACGATGGCGGGCGCCGGCTCGTCCCCGGCGAGCGCCGCGACACGGTCGGACTGCAGGCCCGCACAGATCACGAGCCGGTCAACGGTGGTGGCGCCCGCGGCGGTGTGCACGACGACCCGCGCGCCCGTACGTTCCAGCCCGGTCACCTCCCGGCCGAGGAGCACCCGGGCGCCGGCCGCTCGCGCGTCGTCGGCCAGGGCTCGGGCGATCAGCCGGTAGTCGACGATGGCGGTCGTCGGTGAGTGCAGCGCGGCGAACCCCCGCACATGCGGTTCGAGCTCCGCGAGCTCGGCCGGACCAAGGCGGCGCAGTCCCGGCACACCGGCCGCCCGCGCCCGGTCCTCGATGTCGCGGAGCCGCCCCGCCTCGTCCGCCGACCGCGCGACGATCACCTTGCCGATCTCCTCGTACGGCAGGTCGTGCTCGGCGCAGAACTCCTTGATCCTGCGAGCGCCGTCCCGGCACAGGCGGCTCTTCAACGAACCGGGCGGGTAGTAGACCCCGGCGTGGACGACCCCGGAGTTGTGTCCCGTCTGATGCAGCGCGACCTCGGCCTCCTTCTCGAAGACCGTGACCTCGTAGTCCCACCGGGCAAGCCGACGAGCCACGGAGAGGCCGACGATTCCGGCACCGATCACACCGACGCTGAGAGCCATGGAGGACACCGTCTCAATCCTGGCAGCGAATTGCGACGGTCTTGATTCTCCTCCAGAAACGCAGGCCTTCCCTACCCTGCTCCCTTCCCTGCGTCGGAGACCTACGGGCACCATTGGCCGCGCTTGACGGAGGGCTGTCGCGAAGACTCATCGAACGCATGGCTTCGACGACATGGGCATCCCTCTGCTGACTCCCGATTCCTGGCGGAAGAGCACTCGCAGTGGCGGAAACGAAGGCGGCTGCGTCCAGGTGGCTGTCGCAGGCGTCTCGATGGAACGAGGCGAGCGGAAAGCTCGGTAAACGCCCTGTCTCACCCCGGACAATCTTGGGCGTCTCCCCCAGCCTGAGCACCGTTCGCCGAGCGTTGCATCACGCCCTCGCGGGACCGGCGGCCGGCGCAGGCGCGGCGAGCGCACGGCGGCTGGATGGGGCTGGGGCTCAAGGCTCGGGCAGGGCCTTCCCTCCCACCGACATTTCCGGCATTCCGCCCGGCGCGGGGGCGCTTCTCCGAGCATTCGGCGCGCCGCCCCGGCGGCCCTACGGTCCCTGGCCGACCGCGTGGACCCGCCGGGCGCCGGCAACGGCTACGGCTACTGGCAGCTCTCCTGGGCCGACTGGGTCAAGGGCAGCGCC
>NZ_JBFAUT010000052.1:0-70344 GCF_040679475.1 Actinoallomurus sp. NPDC052274 | reverse complement strand
GGCGGCGGCCTCCTGGCCGCCGCCGCCGTGATCGCCGCGGCCCTGTTCCACCTCGCCGTCGAGCTGGGGTACGTCGCCGCCGGCTGGGGACTCTCGGTGTCCCTGATGCGGGAGGAGGCCAAGGGCGCCTACCAGGGGGTGAGCGAGGCGGCCACCGCGACGGTCCAGATCGCCGGACCGGCGATCTTCACCGCGGCGCTGGCCGCCTTCGGCGCCGGCGGCTGGCTGCTCGTGGCGGCCGTCTTCCTCGCCGCGGCCGTCCCGCTCCCCCCGCTCGCCCGCCACGCCCTCCGCACCCGCTGAACCCGGTGGTTCAGGCCCGAGCGCGAGCCCCGCGACGGGCCGTGACGACCATCGCCCCCACCAGCACGGCCTGCAGGGCCCAGAAGACGGCCGTGACCGTCGTCGGGACCACGCCCTCGGTCAGCGCGAGGTACGGACCGCTGCTCGTCAGGAAAACGAACGCCGCGGCCAGCGCCCAGCGCAGATCCCGGGTCACCGCCGTCGCCCAGACCCCGCAGGACAGCAGCGCCATGGTCAGTCCGACGCGCGCCAGATCGACCACCGGGAGATAGTCCGGAACCCGCGCCACGTGACAGACGGTCTCCGAGGAACAGAACGTCTCGGCGTGCGAACTCATCGGGAGGTGCACGTGCCGGGCCGCCCACATGATCGCCAGCGCGGCGACCCACCACCAGGAACGACTCTGCGGCCTGGACGAGCGGCGTACCGCGAGGACCGCGAGGACGACCAGGGCGGCCGCCATGGCGCCGTACCGCGTGACCATCTCCCCGGAGCCGTAGTCGGGTCCGAAGTCCGGCACCACGCCGAGGATCGACTCTCCGCCGATCAGCGACCGGTTGATCTGGTACGCCTCGAGCAGCGCGAGGGGCAGCGCCACCCAGAGCCGGCCGCGCAGCAGGGCCAGGAACAGGACGGCGGAGCCGATCGCCCAGACCGGGTTGGGACTCCCCGGGTCCACCTCGACCATCGTCAGGTCACCGAGGAGGTTGATCAGCGCGGTCAGGAGGGCGCCCAGGGCGAGGCCGTCGGCCCACCACGGCCCGGACCGCGCGGTGCGCTCGCGGAGGCGGGCCGCCAGGCCGCCCGTGACCAGGCCGACGCACTCACGGATCGAGGGCCTCCCCCCGCCCGCCGAGACCTCCAGCAGCGTCCCGACGATCTCCTCGCCGTGCACCGCCCGGTAGGCGGGCGGGTACGCCCGCAGCAGGCGGCGGCACCACGACTCCGCGCGACCGGCCCCCGCTCCGCGCAGCGGCGCTGTCCTCATGATTCGCTCACTCCGTTCGCTCATGCCGGCGCCGTCCCGGGTCGGCCGAACACGATTCTGGCCGCTCGTGCCATGCGTTGTGCCTCCTCGGTGACGGCCTCGGCGCCGTCCTCGGTGATCCGGAAGTAGCGGCGGGGTCGCCCGCCGACGGTCTCCTCGCGGTCGACGGCGATCAGGCCGGACCCGGCGAGCCGGTCCAGCGCGCCGTACAGGGTGCCGACCGCCAGCCGTACCCGGCCGCCGGACTGCTCCTCGGCGCGCTTGATGATCGCGTACCCATGGAGGGGACCGTCGAGGAGCGCCGCCAGAATGAAGTAGGTGGGCTCGCTCATCGATCTCATGCGACCGAACCATATATCGAGTTACGAAGTATTGGCTACGCTTTCGGCATGGCGTTGGAGACCTCACCGGAGCAGCCCACCCCGGTCCGCACCGTCCTGCAGCTCGTGGGCGGCTGGATCGCCAAGCTCGGAAGGATCTGGGTCGAAGGCCAGATCACCGAACTCAACCGCCGGGGCGGCACGGTGTACTTCACGCTGCGCGACCCGGTGGCGAACGTCTCGGTGCGGGTGACGTGCGCCCGCGCCGTGTGCGACAACGCGGGCCCGGCCGTGGTCGACGGCGCGCGGGTCGTCGTGCACGCCAAGCCGGACTTCTACATCAACCGCGGGTCCTTCGCCCTGTCGGCGTTCGAGATCCGGCCCGTGGGCGTGGGCGAGCTGCTCGCCCGGCTCGAACGCCTCAAGCAGCTCCTCGCCGCCGAGGGGGTGTTCAACGCCGAGCGCAAGCGCCCGCTGCCGTTCCTGCCCGGAACGATCGGCCTGATCTGCGGCCGCGACTCCGCCGCCGAGCGCGACGTGCTGGAGAACTCCCGGCGCCGCTGGCCCGCCGTCCGGTTCACGGTGGAGAACACCGCCGTGCAGGGCTCGTACGCGGTGGGCGAGATCATCGACGCGCTGCACCGGCTGGACGCCGCGCCCGACGTCGAGGTGATCATCATCGCCCGGGGCGGCGGGTCCCTGGAGGATCTGCTGCCGTTCTCCGACGAGGCGCTCGTCCGCGCGGTCGCCGCCGCCCGTACGCCCGTCGTCTCCGCGATCGGCCACGAACAGGACACGCCCCTGCTCGACTACGTCGCCGACGTACGCGCCTCCACCCCGACGGACGCGGCGAAGAAGACCGTCCCCGACGTCCGCGAACAGCTGGCGCTCATCGGCCAGCTGCGCGACCGGGGGCGCCGCTGCCTGTCCGGACGGGTCGAACGCGAGATCCAGTGGCTGACGGGCATGCGCTCCCGGCCCGCGCTCGCCGACCCGGCGCGGGAGATCGAGCGGCAGGCGGAGGGCGTCGCGACCCTGCGGGACCGGTCCCGGCGCTGCCTGGCAGCGGCCCTCGACCGGGCGGGGGACGGCCTGTCGCACACCCGCGCCCGGCTCGTCGCCCTCTCCCCCGCGGCCACGCTCGAGCGCGGCTACGCGATCGCGCAGCGCCCCGACGAGTCCGTCGTACGGGCGGCGGCGGACGTCCGCAAGGACGACGAGTTGCTGGTGCGGTTCAAGGACGGCCGGATCACGGTGCGCGTCGACGCGGTCTGAGCAGGCGTTTCCGACGGAACAGGATGCGCAAAGGTCCCATAAGTGGCAAAAATGGTCTCCTGCCACTGGCTCACCTTCCCTCGGGCTGACCGACCGCGGACAGCGGCAGGGACCCGACCTCGCGAAAAGGACCCCCCGTTGACCCAGCCTCCGCCGTACCAGCAGCCCGGCCCCTACGGCGGGCAGCCGTACCAGGGATACCCCCAGCAGCAGCCCGCCCCGCAGCAGTACCAGCAGCCCTATCAGGCGCCGCCGCAGGGTTACCCGCCCGCGCAGGGACACCCCGGCGCGTACCCGCCCGACCAGGGTTACCAGCAGGCCTACCAGGGACAGCAGCCCGCCTACCCGGCACAGGGGTACCAGGGACAGCAGCCCGCCTACCCCGCGCAGGGGTACCAGGGACAGCCGATGGGGTACCAGCAGGCACCGGCCCAGGGCTACCCGGCGCCGACGGGGGCCCAGCCCGGGTTCAACGGGATCACCTGCCGCGTCTGCGGGAACGGGCCCGCGGCGCAGGCGACGTTCCGCGGCGTCGTCGGCGCCGTCATCATGCACACCATCTGGACGGCGAGCGGACCGTTCTGCCGTGACTGCGGCCTGGCGACCTTCCGCAAGCAGACGACGAAGACGCTGGCCGGCGGCTGGTGCAGCATCGGCGCGATCGTGCTGACGCCGTTCTTCCTGCTCTTCAACCTGATCGCCCGCGGCAAGGTGGCGAACCTGCCCGCGCCCCAGCCGGCCAGCGCGAACGCCCCGGCGCCCCTGGACCCCGGGCCCTCGGTGTTCGAGCGGCCGGCCGCCTACGTCTATCCGGTGCTCTTCGTCCTGTTCTGGATGCTCGTGATCATCGGGAACCTGGCCTCCTGACCGGCGTCGCTCACCGCTCGCGGCGGAACTACCTCTAGGGTTGGAGCGTGGCGGAGGAGAAACCGGAGCTGTCCTACGAGCAGGCCCGCGACGAGCTGACGGACGTCGTACGACGCCTCGAGGCGGGCGGCCTGACGCTCGAGGAGTCCCTGGCCCTGTGGGAGCGCGGCGAGAAGCTGGCCGCGATCTGCGAGGAGTGGCTGGAGGGCGCCCGGGCCAGGCTCGCCGCGGCCATGGCCGAGCGCGCCGAGCCGGCGGAGCGCTCGGAGGGCGCGCCCTTCTGACTCCGCCGACGCGCCGACGCGCCCTCTGAGGTTCGCGGATGCGCCGACGCGCCGTCCAGGGTTCGCCGACGCGCCGTCCGAGCTCGCCGACGCGGTACGGCGGGCGACGGTGGAGGCCCGCGCTCAGGGCTTCGCGGTGCCGAGCCAGCGGGCGATCGCCGCGGCCCGGGAGCGCACCCCGAGTTTGGCGTAGATACGGCTGACGTGGTTCTTGACGGTCTTCTCGGACAGCACGAGCCCGTCGGCGATCTCCAGGTTCGAGCGCCCCTGCGCGATCAGGCGCATCACCTCGACCTCGCGGGTGGACAGGCCCAGGCCGCCGCGTCCGGGCGGTGGGCCGGCGGACGCGGACTGCAGGGACTCCACCACGACCCGGGCCGCCACCGCGGACAGCGGGTTGGCGCGGCCCGCCACGACGTCGCGGATCGCCACGACCAGGTCGTCCGGAGAGAACGATCCGTGGACGAGGTACCCGCACGCTCCGGCCTGGATGGAGTCGCGGATCGAGTCGGGGTCCTCGTTGTACGACAGCATGAGCACCTTGCTGATCGCGGAGAGCGGGCCGGCCGCCCGGATGCCGTCGACGTCGGGCATGCGCACGTCGAGGAGGACGAGGTCGGGGCGGAGCCGCCGGGCCAGATCGATGGCCTGACGGCCGTCACGGGCCGTCGCGACGATCTCGACGTCGTCGGCGACCTCCAGGAGCGCGACGAGCCCCATCAGCACGACCGGGTTGTCGTCCACCACCATGACGCTGATCATCGAATCGCCTCCCGTACTCCGTTGACCTCCGGCAGGCAGACCGTGAGCGTACTGCCGTTGCCGGGCGCGGACGTCAGGGTCAGCAGGCCGCCGACCCGCCTGGCCCGTTCCGCCATTCCGACGACGCCGTAGTGGCCGTCCCGTGCCAGCGCGGTCGTCAGGTCGGCCATGGCGGGCGGGCAGGCGAAGCCCCTGCCGTCGTCCCGTACGGACAGCTCCACGCGGCGGCCGTCCGCCGTCAGGGTGACGCGCACGGTCGCGGCGGCGGCGTGGCGTTCGACGTTGGTCAGCGCCTCTTTGAGGATCGCCAGCGTCTCCGCTCGCCAGGCGGGCGGTAGGCGTACGTCGGCGGTCGCGTCGACCTCCACCGTGATCCCGGTGCTCGCCGCCCAGTCCGCCGTCATCCGCCGGACGGCCTCGGCCAGCGGCCGGCTCTGGTCGCCGTCCCGCAGTCCGGCGATGAGCTCTCTGGCCTCGGCCAGCGCGATCTTCAGTCCGGCGGCGATGTTCTCCGCCTCCTGCTCGGCGCGCGCCGGGGACTTGCGCACCCAGGCAGGCAGCGCGGCCGCCGACAGCGCGACCCCGTGCAGCGTCTTGGCCAGCGAGTCGTGCATGTCGCGGGCGAGCCTCAGGCGTTCCTCCGCGGACGCCGCGACCACCTCGGCCTCGTGGCGGGCCTCCTCGGCCTCGGCGTACTGCTGGAGCAGCCGGTGCACGGCGATGCCGACGCATCCCGCCACCGGGTAGAAGACCGGCAGCGCGACCACCGCCTGCAGGCCGACGCTCTGGATCGACCGGGCGGCCAGGTCGTACAGCATGACCTGCAGCGCGCACACGAACAGCAGGCCCCGCCACTCGTACAGGACCCCCGCCAGCGCCGAGGTGACCACGCTGAAGAGGAAGAACGGGCCGAAGGCGCCGGCGGACTCCAGGACGAGGTAGGCCACGGCGGCGTCCAGCGCCAGCATGAGCGGCCTGCGGGCCAGCAGCGGCAGCAGCCGGCCCGTCAGCTGCGCCACCGTGACCGAGATCACGGCCACGGCGCCCATGGGGACGAGCACCGCCCAGGTGAAGCGCACGCTCGGCACGAGGACGACCGCCATCGCGAGCAGCAGCAGCCGCGCGTACATCAACAGCCGGACCGTGACGTACAGCCGCGAGGACAGAGTGGCCTTCATGGTCAGCGCGGGCAGGGCAGGTCTTCGTCGACGCGTAGGGCGACGGCGCAGCGGAACAGGGTCATGATCTGCTGGTCGTTCCGGATGGAGTAGGCGGCACCCGCCGTCGCCTCGGCGATCTTCCGCAGGGGCCTCATGTCGACGCCGTCCCCGAACGCCATGAGGGTGATGTTGACCTGGCGTTCCGGGTCGAAGTCCTTCTTCAGCTCGGCGACCAGCCGGTCGAGCGTGAGGCCGTCCCGGCTGCCGGAGGCGCCGCCGGTCAGCACGAGGACCTCGTTGAGCATTCCGGGCCGGTATCCCTGCGACAGCTCACGGTAGGCGTCGAGGATGGCGTCGTACATGCCGCCGTCCCTTCCCCGCTCCGCCCCCAGCCCGTCGATCCGCTGGAGCAGCCGGGCCCGGCGGGTTCCGGTGGGGGCGAGTTCCCGCAACGGGCCGGTCTCGACGAGCCGCCGGTACGGACGGCCTCGGGCGGGGAAGGACCACAGCCCGAACTCGGTGTCGTCCTCCAGCAGCGACAGGCCGTTGCTCAGCGCCCCCGTCATCACCTGCACGCGCGTCCGAGGCCCCATCCGGGCGAGCGTCGCGCCGGACACGTCGATCAGCGCGATGGCCCGCAGTCCCTGCTGCATCTTCTCCCAGGTCCCGCGCATGGCGAGCGCCGCTCCCGGGCGGACCACGGGCAGTGCCCGCGGCGGGTCCGCGGGCAGCCCGGAGGCGGCCGGCCCGCTCGCGGCGCCGGCCGGGGCGCGCAGTCCGGCGGCGCGCAGCCGGGCCACGCCGTCGGCGGAGCGCAGCGCGTCGAGCAGGCCCGCCGCGACCCGTCCGCGTGCCCGGTCGGTGGTGAGGACGGCGTACGGGAAGTCGAGGGCCGGCGCCGTCGCCGGGTACACCGCGGCGACCTGGCGTCCCTCCTGCCGCTGCCGCCAGATGGTCTGCTCCGCGAGCGGCAGCACGGGCGGCCTGCCCTGGTCGGCGAGGGCGGCGATGGCGTCCGTGACGTCCGACGATGGCTTGACGCCCTGGAGCATGCGGCTGAACGTCTGCAGGCCCCCGGACCCGCCGCCCGCGGCGGACGAGAGGGCGAGCAGCGACGTCATCGCCGTCGCGGACGGGACCGGGTCGAGCAGGCGCAGGCTGTAGGCGCCGGTCGTGAAGGCTCCCCATCCCTGGCCGGCCAGCCGCGACCCGTAACGCTGGGCGTTCTCCGGTGTCATGGCGAACACCACCGGAGACGACGCCACGGACGGCGCGGACCGCACCGCCCGGCTCTTGACGCCGTCGAACCACAGCGAGGAGTCGGCGATCCAGACGTCGGGCCGGGCGTCGGCCGCCTTGTCGCCGGACGCGAGCAGCCGCGCCGTCTGCGCGGAGTCGCCGGTCACGACGTTCACGTCGGCGCAGCGGGCCTTGTCGTAGCGGACCGCGACCTCGGTGATCACCGCCGCGATGGCCGGGTCGGCCGTCACGGTGAGCGACCGGTCCTGGCAGGCGGTGTGGTTCCGGTAGACGAGCCAGCCTCCGCCACCGAGCGCCAGACCGACGACGAGGGCTACGGCCGCCGCCACGCTCGCGCGTTCGCGCCCGCCCGCGGAGGACGGCGCCGCTCCGGTGGAGTCCGGCGACACCTCATGGTCGGAGAATGAGGAGTCCACCGTTGTGCGTCCTCAGGGGGAGGCTCGTGCCTGCACGGCATCTCGCAAGCACGACGATCAGTGGGGTCCCCATGATCCCCAAGCTACCCGAATCTCCCGACTTATCGCGGGGTTTCGGACTTCCCTGGGGACGCCTTCGGCTGGGGCCGAAGGGAGCCCGCGAGCGTGGCGAGTTCCTCGTACGAGGCCGTACCCGTGACGACCAGCGTGACGCCGGGCAGCCGCCGCACGAGCGAGCGCTGGTTCTTGTCCTTACGGAGCGTCTTGTCCCACGCCGCGCCGGACACCTGGAGCGAGCCGTCCGGCTTGCCCTGGCTGGTCATACGGGCGACGAAACCGTCGCTGCCGTCCGGCCGCTCGTTGCTCTCCTCGAGCGCGGCGTACTGCTTGCCGGGCGTGTAGTACCCGAGGTGCCAGCCGATCGGACCGTTCGCCCGGCCGCTCAGCCGCGAGCTGGTGGGATACCACTTCGGGTCCAGCCCCTGGGGCGCCTGCACCGTGAACGGCGCGATCGCCACCAGGCCGTTCAGATCGCCGTGGTAGTCGGCCTGCGGGATGGCGTTCGGATTGCGCCGGGGAGTGACCAGCAGGACGAACCCGACCACCACCAGGCAGGACAGCATCGCCATCGCGAAGCCCGGCACCCCGGACGTCAGCCGCCGGTAGACCGAGGGCGACACGACGATCGGTCCCTCGCCGGCCGAACCCCCCGCGGCCGCCTCGGCACCGCCCGCACCGGACGCCTCCGAGGACCGCCCGGCGGACATCTCCGAGGACCGCTCATTCGACGCCTCCGAAGACCGCTCGGCGGACGCCTCCTCGGCTCGGGACGCCTCGCGGTTCCGGGTTTCGGACGCCTCCGGGGGCTCCGCCTCGCTCACCGGCGTCCGGGCCGCGTCACGGCTTTCGCTCACGGCGGCTCTCCATGCTCGAGATGATCGCCAGCACGTCGTCGGCCAGCCGCCGGGACGCCTCCTCGTCCTCCGACAGCGCCACCTCCGAGACCGCGCCGGACACGGCGCCGGTCAGCACGACCACGAGGGCCTCGTCGACGTCGCCGTCGCCGGTCTCGAACAGCGCGGCGTTGCGCCGCGCCCAGGTGCGCAGCCGGTCGCGCAGCACCCGGTCGAACCCGGGCGGCCCGTCGCCGGACACGAACAGGCGGGACAGATCGGGCTCGGCGAGGCAGCCGTCGAGGTAGGCGCGCGCCCCCGCGATGAACAACCGCATGGGGTCGGACTCGCCCAGGTCACGGGCCCGGTGGACGGCCTCCCGGGTGCGCTCCTGCTGACGGGACTGGAACTCGCCGAAGAGCGTCAGGTAGAGATCGGCCTTGCCGCTGAAGTGGTGGTAGAGGCTGCCGACGCTGGCCCCCGCCTTGGCGACGATGTCGGTGACCGCCGCCTGGGCGAACCCGGCCTCGGAGAACACCTCGCGGGCGGCCGCCAGCAGCGCGCTCCGCGTGGCGGCACCACGATCCGACATCCGCGAAACGGGTTCGACGCTCACTGACGCGCTCCTCGTGGGGTGGAAGGCACGCCGAACACGCGCCGTACGGACGGCACGCCGCGGGAGTGCCCCACGGTCGGCCCACCGGCCCGCGTCGGCCGCTCGTCGGCCTGCCACTCGATGTCGCTGCTCATGACGGCCCTAGATTACGCCCTGTCTGCTCGGAAATACGATCGAAGGAGACCCGTCCGGGTGACCCGTCAGGTAAAGCCCGCCAGGAAAGGCCCACATCGCCATGACTGAAGAAACGACCGTATCGTCCCCGCTGACCACCGAAGCCCACGCCCCGGACCGCAACCTCGCCCTGGAGTTGGTACGCGTGACGGAGGCCGCGGCGATGGCCGCCGCCCGGTGGGTCGGCCGCGGCGACAAGAACGGCGCCGACGGGGCCGCCGTGAACGCCATGCGCCAGCTCATCAACACGGTCTCGATGAACGGCGTCGTGGTGATCGGCGAGGGTGAGAAGGACCACGCTCCCATGCTGTTCAACGGCGAGCAGGTCGGAGACGGCAGCGGCGCCGACTGTGACGTGGCCGTCGATCCGATCGACGGGACGCGGTTGACGGCGCTGGGCATGAACAACGCGATCGCCGTGATCGCCGTCAGTCCCCGCGGCACGATGTACGACCCGTCCGCCGTGTTCTACATGGAGAAGCTCGCGACGGGGCCGGAGGCGGCGGACGTCGTGGACATCGAGGCGTCCGTGGCCGACAACATCCGCGCCGTCGCGCGGGCGAAGCACTCCTCGCCCGGTGACGTGACCGTCGTGATCCTTGACCGGCCGCGGCACGAGGGCATCGTGAAGGAGATCCGCGAGGCGGGCGCGCGGATCAAGTTCATCACCGACGGCGACGTGGCCGGTGCGATCATGGCCGCCCGTGAGGGCACGGGCATCGACCTGATGCTCGGCATCGGCGGCACGCCGGAGGGCATCATCGCGGCCTGCGCGATCAAGTCCCTCGGCGGCGTGCTCCAGGGCAAGCTGTGGCCGAAGGACGACGCGGAGCGGCAGAAGGCGATCGACGCGGGCCACGACCTGTCGCGCGTCCTGACGACGGACGACCTCGTGGCCTCCGACGACGTGTTCTTCGCCGCGACCGGCATCACCGACGGGGAGCTGGTCGGCGGCGTCCGCTACGGCAAGGGGATCACGTCCACGCACTCGCTGGTCATGCGCTCGCGCAGCGGGACGATCCGCCGGATCCACAGCGAGCACAGGCTGTCCAAGCTGCGCGCCTACTCCGCGATCGACTTCGACGCGGCCGGCTGAGGCTCCGACGTGGCCGGCCGAGGCTCCGATGCGGCCGGCCGAGGCTCCGATGCGGTCGGCTGAGGCTGACACCGGCCGGCTGAGGCTGACACGGCCGGCTGAGGACGGCCGGGCGGGGACCGCGTGGTGCGCCCGCTCCGGGGCTCGGGACCACGTCACCGAGCCGGGGGGGGGCGCGTGGCCCCCGCCCGATGCCCTTAGGGGCTACTTAACCGAGCCGGCGGTGAGGCCGCCGATGAGGTAGCGCTCGATGAAGACGAACAGGATGACCACCGGCACGATCGCGATCAGCGAGGTCGCGAACAGGTACTGCCAGTGCTGCTGGTACGACGTGACGAAGCCGGGGACGGCCACGGTCAGCGGCTGCCGGTCCGGCGAGGACGTGATCGTCAGGGCGACGACGTACTCGTTCCACGCCCCGATGAAGGTGTAGATCACCGCGGTGACCAGCCCCGGCAGGGACAGCGGCAGCGTCACCCGGGTCAGCGCTTTGACCTTGCCCGCGCCGTCCAGGTAGGCGGCCTCCTCCAGCGCCTTCGGGATGCTGGAGAAGTACCCGTGCAGGATCCACACGCAGAACGGCAGGTTGAAGGCGGCGTTGACCAGGATCAGCCCGAACAGCGTGTCGGTCAGGTTGAGCGCGACCATCTCGCGGTAGATGCCGATCACCAGGGCGGTCGGCGCGAACATCTGGGTGACGAGCACCAACAGGAGGAACGCGCCGCGCCCGCGGAACCGGTGGCGCGCCGTGTAGTACGCCGCCGGCAGCGCGACCGCCAGTGCGATCAACGTCGCCACGGCGGCGACGATGAGCGACACCTGCATGTTCTTCCAGATCGGCGCCGCTTTCCACACGTTGACGAAGTTGGCGAAGTCCCAGTGCTTCGGCAGGAGAGTGGTCGGCGACGCGGTCAGCTCGCGGTCGGGCTTGAGCGCGGTGAGCGCCATCTCCAGGTACGGCGCGATGAAGACGAACGCCACCAGGTAGCCGACGCCGGCGAGGATCGCGACCTTGGCCCGGCGGGCCATCGTGGACGGCCCACCCTCCCGGCGCGCTTCCCGGCGCGGGGTGCTCGGGCTGCTCATGACTGTGCCTCCCCGCGCCAGCCGACGACCCGTAGGTAGACCAGCACCAGGATGAGGATCAGCGCGAAGTTCACGACCGCCATCGCGGCGGACTCTCCGACGTCGCCGCTCCCGGTGAAGGCCAGCTTGTACATGAAGGTCGTGCTGGTGTCGGTCTTGCTCCCGGGCCCGCCGCCGGTCATCGCGTAGATGATCGGGAACGAGTTGAAGACGTTGATCACGTTGATGATCGCCGCGACCAGCAGGGACGGTCGCAGCAGCGGCAGCGTGATGCTGAAGTACGTCCGCGCGCGGCCGGCGCCGTCGACGCGCGCCGCCTCGTACACCTCGTCCGGGACCGTCTGGAGGCCGGCCAGGATGACGAACGAGGTGAACGGCAGCGAGACGAACACCGCCACCCACATCATCCACATCATCGCCTGCGCGGGGTGGGACAGCCAGTTCACCGGGTGATCGATGATTCCCACGCCCTGCAGGACCTTGTTGACGACGCCGTAGTAGTAGTTGAGCATCCACTTCCACGTCAGCGCGGTCATCAGCACCGACGCCGCCCATGGCACGATGACCGCCCAGCGCACCAGGCGCCGTCCCGGGAAGCGGGCGTTGAGCAGTTGCCCGAGCGCCAGCGACACCACGATCGTCACGAGGACGACGCCGACCACCCACACCACGGTCCGCAGCAGCACGCTGACGAGGTCGGACTCGTCGAACAGGTCACGGTAGTTGCCGGTCCCGCGGGTGCCGAGCGTCGCACCGGAGGAACTGATCCTCAGCAGTGACGTCCGGACCATCTCGATCACCGGCCACAGGACCACGGCGGCGATCAGGATGACGGCGGGGCCGATCCACGGAAGCGGGCCGAGCGCCCGGCCGAACCGGCGGAGGGCGCTCGTCGACGGCGGCGCCGGCGCCGGGGTGGTGGCCCCGGCGCCCTGCGCCTCGATGGTGTCGTGCACGGGTCGTCCGTCAGCCGTTCTTCTGCGCGGTCTGCTGGAGCTCACTCAGGACGCTCTTCGGGTCGCCGGTGATGGCGGTGCCGAGCTTCTCCTTGATCGTGTTCGCCAGCGGCCCCCAGGCGGCGTTGCCCGTGGGGTAGAACTTCGCGTTCGGCAGCGCGTCGATGAACGGCTTGTCGTACGGCACCGCGTTCGCGATCACGTCGCCCGCCGACTTGGTCACCGGCAGGAAGCCCTCTTCCTTCTGGAAGTTGGCCACGTTGTTCGCCTGGTAGAAGAAGTTCAGGAACTTCGAGACGGCGTCCTTCTTCTTGCCGCCGTTGTTCTTGAACGCCACCAGGAAGTCCTGCACGCCAAGCGTGCTGGACGTCGCGCCGCTCTTGCTGGGCAGCGGCGCGATGCCGTACGGCAGCTTGGCGTTGACCTTGTTGATGAAGCCCGCGGGCATGAAGACCGCGCCATTGAGCATGCCGATCTTGCCCTGCGCGAACTCGTTGAAGACGTCCTTACGGTCGGTCGTCTCCGGGTTCGGCTGGGTGAGGCCGCCCTTGCTCAGGCCCTTGAGGTAGTTGACCGTGTCCACGTTGGCCTGGCTGTCGATCGCCCAGTTGCCGGACTGGTCGACGTAGCCGCCGCCGTTGTTCATCGCCCACATGAAGAATTCGGCCTGGGACTCCTCGGCGCCGAGCGGCAGGCCCAGCGGGAAGACGCCCTTCACCTTGTCCTTGATCTTCTGGGCATCGGACTGCACCTCGTCCCACGTCTTGGGCGGGGTGTCGATGCCGGCCTTCTTGAAGACGTCCTTGTTGTAGAAGAACAGCCGGACGCTGGACAGCAGCGGCACGGCGTACTGCGTGCCCTTGTACTTGTCGCCGTCGATGAACGACGGGAGGATGTCGCTCGACACCTGCGGCGACAGCACGTCCGAGGCCGGGAAGAGCAGACCGTCCCGCGCGAAGTCGGCGAACGCGTTGTAGTTCAGGATGTCGGGCGTCTGCTTCGTCTGGACGTAGGTCTTGACCTTGGCGTCCATCTGGGTCCAGTCGACCATCTCCAGGTTGACCTTGTAACCCTTGTTCTGCTCTTCGAACGTCTTGATCAGACCGTCCCAGAGACCCTTGGTCTTGTCGTCGTAGATCGCGGCGACGAACCTGATCGTCTTGTTGTCACCGCCGCCGCCGGAGGAACTGCCCTTGCTGCAACCGGTCAGACCGAGGGCCACCGTAAGACCCGCGGCGATGGCGCCCGTGAGATGCCGTTTCACCTGTCCCCGCCTTCTGCTTTTGCTTCGGCTCCGGGTCCACGCGGGTGCGCGCGACGTCCCCGGGTCACTGTCTTATGGGTTCGCCAACCCCCCGGCCCGGCCCCTCAGCCCGTCACCTCCGAGCAGCCGTTTGGCGTGGCACAGCTCTGCTGCGGCTCCCGCCGCCGCCTCCTTTCACGCAGCATGAAAGGTTGTGCACGATTTACGCGCCCATTGAGCAAAATCGCGCATCGCAAGGAACGATAGGAGCTGGTCCGTACCAGTTCAAGAGGGGAGGGAGGTAGGAGTCTTAACCGTTACCGAAACGCCCGTGACCTGCTGATCTCCGTGTTGCGACGAAATCACGGGCGACGGCGGCTCAGCGACCAGCGGCGGCGGCGCTTGGGCGTACGGGCGTTGACGGACCCCAGCACGACCACCCCACTGACCTCCACGACGGGACCGTCGTCCTCGTACGACGGCCGCACCCGCAGGTCCCGCGAGCCGAGGACGGACCGGCCGGTGAACTCCACCCGCACTCCCTCCGGCACCACGAGGCGGAGCCGTCCGCCGAGCATCGCCGCCCGTACGACGACGTGCCGGCGCTGCAGCAGGGCCTCCCGCAGGTCGATCTCCACGGTGCCGAAGAGCGCGGACACCGGCAGGGTGACCGGGACCACCCAGCGCCCGCCGCGCCGTACCGTGCCGAACAGCGCGACCATCGGGCGGTCCTCGACCTGGATCGGCTGCTGCTCCGGGGTGGTCAGGTCGGCGGTCAGGGCGGTGAGCTCGCCCAGCGTACGGGCGGAGTAGGCGCCCTCGACACGCTCGGCGTGCTCCTCGACGGTGAGCCGGCCGTCGCCGTGGGCGTCGCGCAGCAGCGCGACGACCCGCTCCCGGTCGGCGTCGGAGGCGCGCAGGTCACGCGCCGGCACGTGCTGGTCGTTCGGTCTCCACGGCAACTCCACGGCTCGACGATATTCGCTGGCGCGGCGTTGTGGACGGTTCGTACCGTGGAGACCATGGCGGACCTCCCGGCGATCACCCTGCGCGACGTCGTCAAGCGGTACCGCGAGAAGGACGGATCGCAGATCACCGCGGTCGACGGCCTCACGCTCGACGTGCCGACCGGGGTCTGCCTCGGCCTGCTCGGCCCGAACGGCGCCGGCAAGTCGACCACCATGCGGATGCTGACCGCCCAGTCCCGCGCCGACGAGGGCGCCATCACCGTCCTTGGCCACCCCGTCCCGGCCGAGTCGAAGGAGGCGCGGGCGTTCATGGGCGTCGTCCCGCAGACCGACAACCTCGACGAGGAGCTCACCGTCCGGCAGAACCTCGAGGTCTTCGCGCACCTGTACCGCGTCCCCCGGGCCGGGCGGCGCCGGGCCGTCGACCGCGCCCTGGAGATCGCCCGGCTCACCGAGCGCGCCAGGACCCGCGTCGTGAACCTGTCCGGCGGCATGCGCCGACGGCTCCTCGTCGCTCGTGGGCTCGTGCACTCCCCGCGCCTCGTCCTGCTCGACGAGCCCACCGTCGGCCTCGACCCCCAGGTCCGCGCCGACCTGTGGGGCCTGATCGCCGCGCTGCGCGACGACGGCACGACCGTGCTGATGTCCACCCACTACATCGAGGAGGCCGAACGCCTCGCCGACACCTGCGCGCTGATGGCGGGCGGCCGGATCGTCGCGCAGGGCACGCCCGGCGACCTGATCGCCCACCACGCGGGCGGCAGCGTCGAGGAGCACCAGGGCCCGCCCGACCGGCTCGCGGAGATCGAGGCGCTCGTACGCCGGGCCGGGTTGCCGACCCGCCGCACCGGCCCGACCGTGTCGGTGCTGCGGGCCGAGCACATCCCGCCGTCGCTGGCCGCCGCGCTCGGCGACGGGGACCGGGTCGTACGGCGGGCGGCCAGCCTCGAAGACGTGTTCGTGGTCCTGACCGGAGAGAACGATGGCTGACGCGAGACTCCGCCGGTTCGAGTGGGCGCCCGTACGCGGCGTCTGGCGGCATGAGCTGGCTCTCTTCCGGCGTTACTGGACCTCCTCGTCGTTCGCCTCGACCGTCGAGCCGACCTTCTACCTGCTGGCGTTCGGCTTCGGCTTCGGATCGCTCCTGGGCAGCGTCGCGGGCTACCGCTACGTCGACTTCGTCGGCACGGGGGTCGTGGCCACGGCCGCGCTGTTCACGTCGGTGTTCCCGGGGATGTTCAACACCTACATCCGCCGGATCTACCAGCACTCCTACGACGCGATGCTGGCGGCGCCGGTGGACGTGCACGAGCTCGTGGCGGGCGAGGCGTCGTGGATCGCCGTCAAGAGCGGGCTGTTCTCCTGCGCGCCGCTGCTGGTCGCGATGCTCTTCGGCCTGCGCCCGTCCGTCGGCATGCTCGCCGTGCCGGTGGTCACGATCCTCACCGCGACCGGGTTCGCGCTGTTCGGCGTGTGGATGTCCACGGTGGTCCCGTCGATCAACAGCTTCGACTACGTGATCACGGGGGTTCTGACCCCGCTGTTCCTGGTGGCGGGCACGTTCTTCCCGATCAGCGCGCTGCCGGGCTGGGCCCACACGGCGGCGCACTGCAATCCGCTGTACCACTGCGTCGAGCTGGTCCGGCACGCCGTGTTCGGCTTCCGGCCGCTGACGGACCTCGGCCACGTGGGCGCGCTCGCGCTGTTCGCGGCGCTGATGTGGGTCCTCGCCGTCCGCGGCATGCGCCGCCGCCTCATCGACTGACGGCGGCCCTGCCCGGCGTACGGCCCGCCGGATCCGGTCATCTAGGCTCCCGGGGTGCGGCGCCGGCCCGCAGGGACATGTGGAGCATGATCCGGCCGGCGCCGCGGCTGGCGGCGGGGTCAGCCCCGGGCGGCGGTGAAGCGGGTCGCGACGTCGTTCCAGTCGACCAGTGACCACAGCTTGGCCACGTAGTCCGGACGGACGTTGCGGTACTGCAGGTAGTAGGCGTGCTCCCAGGCGTCGAAGACCAGCAGGGGGATCGAGCCGACGCCGACGTTGCCGTGGTGGTCGTAGACCTGCTGGACGATCAACCGCCGGCCGAGGGGTTCGTAGGCCAGCACGCCCCAACCGGATCCCTGAACGGTCTGGGTGGCGGTGGTCAGCTGCGCGGCGAAGGCGTCGAAGGAGCCGAAGTGCTCGTCGATCGCCGCGGCGAGCTCTCCGTCGGGCCGGTCCCCGCCGTCCGGGGACAGGTTGTCCCAGAAGATCGAGTGCAGCACGTGCCCGGAGACGTTGAACGCCAGGGTCTTCTCCAGCCCGACCAGTGAGCCGAACGTCTCCTTGGAGCGGGCCTCCTCGAGCTGTTCGAGGGTGTCGTTGGCGCCCTTCACGTAGGCGGCGTGGTGCTTGGCGTGGTGCAGCTCCAGGATCTCCCCGCTGATCGCGGGCTCCAGTGCGGCGTAGTCGTAGGGCAGATCCGGCAGCGAGTAGGTCGACATGCACAGCACTATTGCAAGTAATTCGCAACTGCGGCAAGTATGCAGCTCATTGTCGGCGCGTCCGCACCGTGCCGGGCGAAAGAGATGTATTGACCTGGCGTGAGCGGCTACCTACGCTGACGCGAACGTATTTCACGTTCCGGAGGGCAGCGTGGCGGCGGACATCGATGAACGGACCCGGCGCGGCCGGCGCGCGGCGTACGCGGCCTTCGGAGTACAGGGGCTGAGCTTCGCCGCCCTCGTGACCCGCATCACGGAGTTGCAGAAGGCGCATCACCTCAGCGACGGTGCCCTCGCGCTCGTCCTGCTGGCCGTCCCTCTGGTCGCCGGCGTGGGCAGCGTGCTCGCCGGTTCGCTCATGGCCCGGTACGGCAGCGGACCCGTCCTGCGGATCGCCCAGCCGCTCGTCCTGTTGTCGATCGTCGCGATCGGCGTCGCCCCCGGGAACCTCGCACTGTACGGCGCGGCGGCGCTGTTCGGCCTGTTCGTCGGCGCGGTGGACGCGTCGATGAACGCCCAGGCGGTGACCGCCGAGACCCGGTACGGCAAGAGCCTGCTCACCGGGTTCCACGCCGTGTGGAGCGCGGCGGGCATCCTGGCGGGCCTGTGGAGCGCGCTCGCCAACAAGACCCACATCGGCCTCGGCACCGGATTCGCCGTCCCGGCGGCCCTCGGCGTCGTGGTGTCCCTGGTGGCCGGCCGTCAGTTGTATCCGAAGGCGATGGAGGCCACCGGGCCGGGTGGTCAGCAGCTGAAGGCCGCCGCCAAGAGGGTGCCCTGGAAGCCGATCATCGTCATCGGCGCCGCGGTGACCTGCATGTACATCGCGGACTCGGCGACCTCCAGCTACAGCGCGAAGTACCTCGAGGACGACCTGCACGCCGCCCCGGCCGTCGCCCCGCTCGGCTACGTCGCCTACCAGGTCTGCATGATGCTGAGCCGGACCGGCGCGGACCTGCTCGTACGCGCCCACGGCGCCGCGAAGGTCGTGGCCACGGGCGGGCTGATCGGCGGCCTCGGACTGCTCACCGCCGCACTCTCGCCCAATCCCGTGGTCGCCATCATCGGGTTCGCCGTCGCCGGAGTCGGCCTGTCCGTCGTCGTCCCCACGTCCTTCTCGGCGGCCGGCCGGCTCGACCCGACGGGACTCGGCATCGCCGTCTCCCGGGTGAACGTCTTCAACTACGCGGGGTTCGTGCTCGGCGCGGCCATCGCGGGCGCGGTCGCCTCCGACCTGTGGCTCGCCTACGTGGTGGGCGCCGCGCTGTGCCTCGTGGTCCTGGTGACGGCGCGGGCCTTCGAACCGACGCCCGTCGACGGCGCGACGCCGAACTCCGCCGTCGCCGAACGCCCCGTCGCCTGAGCGGCAGCACGCACCGGCGCACCGAAGGCTCGGCAAAGCCGCCGCCACATGAGGAAAATGCGGCCTTCGTCTGATATGCCGTCGCCATTGCCGAGCGTTCCGCACACGCCTTCAAGCCTGACAGCCATAGTCGTCAATAAGGTTCCGGACTTCCTGGACATCGCGGAACGGGCGGAGACGGGCGAGAACGGCGTGGGAGCGCCGGGCGGTGCGCTCGCTCGGCATGTCGGCCGAGAGTTCCAGTACGCGGCGGGCCGTGTCTGCGGCTTCCTCGGGCTCGTTGGCATCAGCGAGGGCGACCGCGAGCCAGGACAGGTACAGCGCGAGTTCTCGAGCGTGCGTGCTGTCGTACCGACCGAGCACTTCGGTCAGCACGGGCACCGCTCGAAGCGGACGCCGCAACTCCACGTGGACACGGGCTTCCATGATTTGAAGCTCGCCCTCGTCGACCCAGTAGAGGTAGGAAGGGTCTTCTTCGCCGCCGTGCCGGGAGAGAGTTTCGGACGCCCGCCCGAGGGCTCGGGCCGCCGGGAGTGCCTGACCGGTCTTCGCGTATGCCCAGGCGACGCGGTCCCAGAACAGCGCCTTCGCTCGAGGCGGCGCGTCATCGCCCGCCTCGTCGAGCGCTGCGCCGGCGAGGTCCAGACCGGTTTCGAGAGCTCCCGTATTGGTCTTGTGATAGGCGAGGGAACCGACCAAGTTGGCCGCTGAGGTCCGGTCACCGGCCTCACGCGCCGCGCTGATACCGAGTTGGTAGATCTCCTCGGCCCGCCGGTCGAGACCCGCGTCGCTGGCGATCCAGCCGGCGATCTGTGCCAGCTCGCCGATCGCGGAGAGGAGGGACCGGCCGACCTGCTCGCTGAAACCGCCTGCCCGATGCATGGCCACAGCCGTATCAAGCTCTCGTACTGCCGGACCGACCAGGTCGCCGCCGGCCAGCACGTCGTCCGCGAGACGCAGCCGGTGAATACGGACCAAAAGGTCGGCGACCATGTCAGAACCGATTCGCCGACCGGACCGCCTCAGGACGGCCGCGCGTCCGTCTCGACGACCGCGACCTCAACACAGTCGCCCTGCTGCGCTCCACTGCGGCTGCTCTTCCGCCAGACCGGGATGCTCATTTCATCATCTCCATGACTCGCTCGATCAGTTCTCGCGACTGATCCTCGGGTAGGGCCTGCTGGCCGATGCGGTCGTACCGGAGAAGGTACGACCGGACCTCCTCCGCCGACGGCACCAGCCGCCCGCCGCCCGGGGACTCGGTGTAGGCCACGTCACCCGACGGACCCGACATGATTTTGAAGCTGCCGTCCACCCCAAAATGGGCGCCCGCAGACCGGGGGACGACGCGAATCCCGACATTCAGCAGTTCAGACGCCTCCAAGAGGCGGGCGAGTTGACTCCGCATCACCGCCGGGCCTCCTATCGGCCAGTCGAGCACGCTTTCTGTGATCATCACCCACAATACGGGCGGGCCGTCCCGCGTCAATATCGCCTGACGGGACATTCGCTCCTCCACCAGGCGATCGACGTTCGACACACCGCTCGTCGCGATGACCGCGTGAGCGTATTCCGGAGTCTGTAGCAGGCCGGGGACGACGAGCGCCTCGAAGACCTTGATCACCGAGGACCGCGCCTCGATGTCCAGATGCTGCTGATGCCAATTCGGGTCGTGGCCCAGTTGGGCGTCCCACAACTGGATGGAGAAGTGGCCGCCCGTGCGCCAGGTCCGGTCGAGGGCCGCCGCCTGCCTGTCGTCAAGCTTCGCCTCGGCGTTCTCCAGCCTGGAAATGCTGGACCGCGCACAGTTGAGAATCTCCGCCACGGCGTCCCCCGTCAGGCCGCGCTGGGCGCGGTGAAAGCGCAGGTCGTGGGCCATCCACGCCCACATGGACGACTTCGGATCCGGCGACGGCTTGGCCTGCATGGCGATCCCTCCTCATTTCCAGCGCTATCCGGATGTGCCGTGGAACGGCGACATCCATGCCATGTGAATGCATTCTGAGACTGCATATCAAGGCATCGCAAGCAGAGAGAAAGGATCGAACAATTGTCCGGTATTTCAGGGGTCGACGGTGTCGAGGAATCAGCGGCAAAGGTGGAAATGTCTACATTGGAGAAAGGTGTCCTCCGGCAGGAGCGGGCGATCCGTGCCCGGCTGGACGAACTCGCCACGGCGCTGCGGGGCCACGGTCTGGAGGTGAGGGCCGGGACCAGTGCCCTGATGGCCTGGAACCCCAGGGCATCGATGACCGACGATCCGCGCGGCGCGGCGATGAATCCGGGTCTTTCGCAGTACGTGGCCATTGCGCCCGACGACGGATCGCTGCACTGGTACTGGTGCTGGACGGGTCCCACCCGCGACGCAGCGCTGGAGACGGAGTACATGTGCCCGGCCGAGCAGATCGACCGCGCCGCCGCCCTCATCACGAAGGTCCTGCACGTCGCCGACGAAGGCCGCCCGTGAGCACCCCGCAGCCGTACCACCGAGGGCGCGAGGCCCCGGCGGAACCCGTCACTCGCGTCGATTCGGCGGTCTTAGCGGCCGCGCGTCCCTACGAAGCGGGAACCGGGTCCTGGCTCGCGCGCCTGCGCGCCGAGTTCCCTCGCTGGGGCATCCTGTTCGATCCCTGGAGATCCACCTGGGTCGCCGTGCGAGGACGGCGCGACATCGAGGTCGCTCCGACGGCGATCGCGCTTCAGGACGCCCTCGCGGCGCGCGATTTCGTACCCGCGCGATGAAGAAGGCGATGCCGAACGCCCCGTCGCCTACGCGGCGCGCCTAATGCTCGGTGAAACTCCCGCCGCGTCACGAGGATGCGGCCTTTGCCGGGTATGCCGCCGTCTTTGCCGAGCGTTGTGCGCAGACCGGCGTGGAACGCGGGGCAGGGCGCGGTGGGGGTGGCCACGCGCGGCTCCGCCGGCCGTCGCCGGCAGGCGGACTCGCCTGGGGAGAAGCGCCGCGTGAATACGGCTCACCGCGTCCCCGCGGGGAGCGGGAACGCGGTGTCGGCGGCGGGCTTATGGCCGGGTGGGGTGGCTCATCTCCTGTTGGAGGCGGCGCATGGCCTCCTCACCGGCGCGTTCGGCCTCCTCGGGGGTCTTGATCTCGGTGAGGGCGATCCGCAGGGCGGCCTCCGCGGCGTCGGCCGCCGCGCGGGCGGTGATGGTATGGGTATGAGCGCGTTCGATGTCGCCGAGGCCGATGCAGTCGAAGGCGACCTGCGTGTCGTGGGCGGCGAGTTCGAGCTGGCGGGCGGCTTCGTCAAGACTCATTCTTGATCCTCCTCATCGCCGCACGTCCTACCCGCGTTCAACACTTCGACACAGTCATTTCGGCCGCGTCTCGGCCTCAGGACGAGACCGCCTGTGCCAGGAGGTCGACCGCCTCCGCGAGCCGGCGTTCCGGCAGGCGCGCGTAGCCGACGACGATCGCGGGCGGGCCGGGATGCCGTACGCGCATCGGCGCGACGCCTTCGACCGCGACGCCCAGCGCGGCGGCCCGGGCGACGACCCCCGCCTCGTCCGTACCGGCGGGCAGCTCGACGTACGCGTGCAGTCCGGCGGAGACGCCGTGGACGCGGACCCGCGGCAGGCGCCGGGTCAGGGCGGCGGCGAACGCGTCACGGCGGTCCCGGTAGCGCCGCCGCATGCCGCGCAGGTACCGGTCGTACGCTCCGGTGGCGATCAGCCGGGCGAGGACGTGCTGGTCGAGCACTGCCGGGCCGAGGTCGTACAGCGCCCGCGCGGCGCGCAGCCGGTGCGCCAGCCACGGTGGTGCGACCGCCCAGCCGAGCCGCAGCGCCGGGGACAGCGCCTTGCTCACCGATCCGGCCAGGACGACCCGCTCGGGGGCCAGGCCCTGGAGGCAGCCGACCGGGTCCCGGTCGTACCGGAACTCCCCGTCGTAGTCGTCCTCGATGATCACAGCGTCGACGGCACGCGCCCACTCGACCAGTGCCGCGCGACGGCGGGGCGACAGGACGACGCCGGTCGGGAACTGGTGCGCCGGGGTGATGAGCAGCGCCCGCGCGGGGGTGCGGGCCAGGGCGGCGACGTCGATTCCCTCCTCGTCCACGGGGACGCCGACCATCCGTATGCCGGTCGCCCGAATGAGCGGGATCTGCTGGTGGGCCAGGGGGTCCTCGACGGCGAGCAGCCGGTGGCCCTCCTCGCCGAGGACGCGGGGGACGGTCGCCAGCGCGTGGGCCACTCCGGCGGTGATCACGACCGTGTCCGGCTCGGTCACGGCGGCGCGCACACGCGCCAGGTATCCCGCCAGCTCGGTCCGCAGCCGCCGGGTCCCGGCCGGGTCGGGGTAGTTCAGCTCGGCGTACGGGAGACTCCGCAGCACGTCCCGCGTCGTCGCCGCCCACAGGTCCCTCGGGAACGACGTCAGGTCGGGCTTGCCGGGCCGCAGGTCGTACGCGATGCCGGGTGGATCGACCGGTCCGGCCGCCGTACCCGCGGCGAGCCGGAGGACTCGCCGGTGCGCCGGGCCGGTGGCCGTCGGCGGCGGGGACACGGCGGTGCGGGCCACCCGCGTGCCGTCGCCCTGCCGGGAGACGAGGAACCCCTCGGCGACGAGCTGTTCGTACGCGGTCACGACCACGCCTCGGGAGACCTTCAGGTCATCGGCGAGGTCGCGCGTGGAGGGCAGCCGCTGACCGGGGCCGAGCGCCCCGCGTCGTACGAGGTCACGGAGCCCGTCGGCGACCTGGACGGCGAGCCGGCCGGTGGAACGATCGAGCGTCAGATGCAGGTCCACGCGCGCCGCCCTCCGGAATGGTCCTCGTTACGGGTGATCGATTGGTCCTCCTACTCGGACCAATGACTGCCTAGCGTCTCAGTCCATGGAGCAGAGCACCAACCCGCGCGGCCTCGTCCAGGCCGCGGCCGCGATGACCCTCGTCGGCACACTGACCGCCGTGTCCGCGGTGATCGCCCCTTACCCGGTGTACGGCGGCCAGGCCGTCCGCTACGCGGTCGCCGCCGTGATCCTTCTGGTCGTCGCCCGGCTGAGCGAGCGTTCCCGCGGGCCCCGGACGCGCCGGCGCCTGACGCTCCGCGAGTGGGCGCTGGTCACGGCGCTCGCCACGACCGGGCTGGCCGGCTTCAACGTCTGCATCGTCGAGGGGACGCGGTACACCACGCCCGCGATGATCGGCACGGTGGTGGGCGCGGTCCCGGTGCTCCTCGCGGTCGTCGCGCCGCTGCTGGAGCGGCGGCGCCCCGCCCCGCGTCTCGTGGTCGCCGCGGTCATCGTGGCGCTGGGCGCGGCGGCGGCCAACGGGCTCGGCGGCGGCAGCGTCCCCGGCCTGCTGCTGGCCCTCGGCGCCCTGGCCGGCGAGATGGCCTTCTCACTCCTCGCCGTGCCGCTCCTGCCCACGCTCGGGCCGATCCGGGTGTCGGCGTACTCGGCGGCCGTCGCGACCCCGATGCTGCTCGGCGCCGGCCTGCTCGTGGACGGCACCTCCGTGGTGCGCGTGCCCACCGTCGGCGAGCTGGCGGGGTTCGCGTACCTGGTGGTCGTCGTGACGGTCGGAGCCTTCCTGCTCTGGTACGACGCGCTGGGCAGGATCGGCGCGGACCGGGCCGGGCTGTTCGCGGGCCTGATCCCGGTGAGCGCGGCGGTCACGACGATGGTGCTCGGACTGGGCACCCCGGGCCCGGCCGAGCTCACCGGCGCCCTCCTGGTCGGGTGCGGCGTCGCGGCCGGTCTCGGCGGCCCGGCGCGGCGGCCGGCGACGACGGTCCCCGCGCCGACGGCTCAGGAACGCGTGGACGTCGCCGGTGCGCCGCGTCCATGACGCCGCGACGGACGCGGTCCGCTCACACCGGGTGCCGGCGGTGGGGCAGATGACGCCGTGCGCCGGACGCCAGCGCCGCCCTCGTCCGGTGCGGTCTCGGGGCTGATCTGGGGATCGAGCGGACCGGCCACTCACGGTCGACGTTCCGCAGAACGAGTATCAGCAGACTGATCACGATCGCGGAGACGATCACGATGCCGAAGACGGCGATCGCGAGATAGAAGAGCGCCGGGTGATGGAACTCGCCCGGGGCGGCGGCGTAGGCGATGGACAGCATGACTTCCCCCCTTGCTGTATTACCCGGCCTCGGGTCCTGCGACAAGGGACCTCCGTCCTCGAGCCGCGTTCGGTGCCGGAATCCGGCGGTTCTAGAGTTGGGGACCACATCACCGTGTCGTCAGCGAGGAAGCCGATGCCCGAATTCGCCTTCACCGAGCTACTCCCCCAGGGCCCGGACGAGACCGAGTACCGCCTGCTCACGAGCGACGGGATCAGCGAGTTCGAGGCGGGCGGCCGTACGTTCCTGCAGGTCGAGCCGGAGGCGCTCCGGCTGCTCACCGAGACGGCGATCCACGACATCTCCCACCTGCTCCGGCCCGCGCACCTGACGCAGCTCCGGAAGATCCTCGACGACCCGGAGTCGTCGCCGAACGACCGGTTCGTCGCCCTCGACCTGCTGAAGAACGCCAACATCGCGGCTGCGGGCGTGCTCCCCATGTGCCAGGACACCGGCACCGCCATCGTGATGGGCAAGCGCGGCCAGCACGTCCTGACCGACGGGGACGACGAGCGCCACATCGCCCGGGGCGTCTACGACGCGTACACGAAGCTGAACCTGCGCTACTCCCAGATGGCGCCGCTGACCATGTGGGAGGAGAAGAACACCGGCAGCAACCTGCCCGCCCAGATCGAGCTGTACGCCGCGCCCGGCGACGCGTACAAGTTCCTGTTCATGGCCAAGGGCGGCGGCAGCGCGAACAAGTCGTTCCTGTTCCAGGAGACCAAGGCCGTCCTGAACCCGAACCGGATGCTCTCCTTCCTGGAGGAGAAGATCCGGTCGCTCGGCACCGCCGCGTGCCCGCCGTACCACCTCGCCATCGTGGTGGGCGGCACCAGCGCGGAGTACGCCCTCAAGACCGCCAAGTACGCCTCGGCGCACTACCTCGACACGCTGCCGACCGAGGGGAGCCCGACCGGCCACGGCTTCCGTGACCTGGAGCTCGAGCAGCAGGTATTCGAGCTCACCCAGAAGCTCGGGATCGGGGCGCAGTTCGGCGGCAAGTACTTCTGCCACGACGTCCGCGTGGTCCGGCTGCCCCGCCACGGCGCGTCGTGCCCGGTGGCGATCGCGGTGTCCTGCAGCGCCGACCGGCAGGCCCTGGCGAAGATCACTCGTGACGGCGTGTTCCTCGAGCAGTTGGAGACCGATCCGGCGCGCTACCTGCCCGAGACGACCGACGACGACCTCGAGGGCGAGGTCGTCCGCGTCGACCTGAACCGCCCGATGGACGAGATCCGCGCCGAGCTCACCCGGTACCCGGTCAAGACGCGCCTGTCGCTGACCGGGCCGCTCGTCGTCGCCCGCGACATCGCCCACGCCAAGATCAAGGAGCGCCTGGACGCGGGCGAGCCGATGCCGCAGTACCTGCGCGACCACGCCGTGTACTACGCCGGGCCGGCCAAGACCCCGGAGGGCTACGCGAGCGGTTCGTTCGGCCCGACGACGGCCGGCCGGATGGACTCCTACGTCGAGCAGTTCCAGGCGGCCGGGGGCTCACTGGTGATGCTGGCGAAGGGCAACCGCAGCAAGCAGGTCACCGAGGCGTGCAAGGCGCACGGCGGCTTCTACCTCGGCTCGATCGGCGGCCCGGCCGCCCGCCTCGCCCAGGACTGCATCAAGAAGGTCGAGGTGCTGGAGTACCCGGAGCTCGGCATGGAGGCGGTCTGGAAGATCGAGGTCGAGGACTTCCCCGCCTTCATCGTCGTGAACGACAAGGGAGAAGACTTCTTCGCCGACACGACGGGACCGCTACTGACCATCGGGCGGCGCTGACGCGTCGGGAGTTCCTCGGCCCGGCCTCGAGCGAGGTCGGCTACTCCACGCTGCCCTTCCCCTTGCCGCTGTTCCCGTTCGGGCCGTTCCCGTTGCCGTTGTTCCCGTTGCTGCCCTTGCTCTTGCCCTTGCCCTTACCCTTGCTCACGGCGCTCTTGTCGGTCTTGGCCGTGGTCGGTGAGACGGCTGCGGCCGGGCTCGTCCTCGCGGGCGTGCGGCGGGACACGGTACGGCGCGTGGCGGGCGAGGTGCCCGCCGAGGCCGGCCGGGGCGGTGCGTGGCCGCGCGGCCGGAGGGAGGGCGTGCCGGGCCGGGGCGACCCGACGGTGGCGCCGCCGGTGGGCGGCCGGCGCTCCCCCTGGTCCGTTCCGTAGAGCAGCGCGGCGACGACGGCGGCGGCCGTGGCGGCGACCACCGCGGCGACCAGGGCCGGTACGACCGGTCGCCGCCCGTACCCGGCCTTCTGCGGCGCGGTGACGGCGACGCCGAGCCGCGCGAGGAGTTCGGCGGGTCGCGGCCGCTCCGCGGGGTCCTTCGCCAGTGCCGCCTCGACCAGCGGGCGGAGCGACGCGTCCAGCCCGGTCAGGTCGGGCGGCTGGTGGATCATCCGGCCCGCCAGCTCGTCGCCGTCCCCCTCGCCGAACGGGTTGCGGCCGAGCCCGGCGTACGCCACGAGGCAGCCCCAGCCGAAGACGTCGGACGCGGCGGTGGCGGGCCGCCCGGTCAGCCGCTCCGGGGGGATCCAGCCGGGACTGCCCATCACGACGCCGTCCCTGGTCAGCCCGCCGGAGGCGGGCAGCCGCTGGGCGATGCCGAAGTCGATGATCCGCGGGCCGGTGGGCGTCAGCAGAACGTTCGCGGGCTTGAGGTCCCGATGGACCATGCCCGCCCCGTGGATCGCGGTCAGGGCGCGCGCGACCCCCGTCGCGAGGGCGCGCAACTGCTCCGGTTGCAGGGGACCGCCGGTGTCGACGATGTGCGCGAGCGACGGACCCTCGACGTACTCGGTGATCAGGTAGGGCGGCCGCTCGGCGGTGCCGTCGGCGAGCACCCGCGCCGTCCAGCCCCCCGGCACCCGCCGCGCGCAGTCCGCCTCGCTCTGGAAACGGAGGCGCAGGATCTCGTCGTCGGCGTCTTCGGGGCGTGCGGTCTTGACCGCGACGAGCCCGCCGTTCCGGTCGCGCCCCAGGTAGACGACGCCCATCCCGCCCGAGCCGAGCCTGGCCACCAGACGATGCCCGCCAATGGCCGCGGGGTCGTCGACCTCCAACGGCAGCACACCGGACGCGACGACGGTGGGTCCACCGAGCCCCGAAGCCGAAAAGGTTTCCATCCTCACGCCTCTTCCGACGGCGTCGACACCGGATGTGCCGGTCAGCTCCGATCTTGCAGCGGCACCGACGTGAGTGCAAGATCACGGTAGGGATCCGCGTGCCGCGACCGGCACACGCGGGTATCTTGCGCTTCGTGGCCGAGTCTCAGGACCGCTTGCTCTCCGGTCGCTACCGGCTGATCGAGGAGATCGGCCGGGGCGGCATGGGCGTCGTCTGGTGGGCGCACGACGAGGCCGCGGACCGTGAGGTCGCCGTCAAGGAGGTCCACCTCCCGCCCAGCCTGAGACCCCGCGAGCGGCTGAACCTCATCAAGCGCACGAACCGCGAGGCGATGTCCGCGGGCCGGCTGAACCACCCGAACCTCATCGCCATGTACGAGGTGGTGGTCGAGGACGACCGTCCCTGGCTCGTCATGGAGTACGTCGCGGCCCGGTCACTGGAGGACGTCTTCGTCGACGACGGCCCGATCTCCCCCGTCCGCGTCGCGGACATCGGCCGGCAGTTGCTCGACGCCCTGCGCGCCGCGCACGAGGCCGGCATCGTCCACCGTGACGTCAAGCCCAGCAACGTCCTGCTGGAGAACTCCGGGCGGGTGGTCCTCACCGACTTCGGCATCGCGACGTACGAGGGCGCCACCACCCTCACCCAGTCGGGGACGTTCATGGGCTCCCCCGCGTACGTCGCGCCGGAGGTCGCCCGCGGCGAGCGCGCGTCGCCCGCCTCGGACCTGTGGTCGCTCGGCGCCACGCTCTACGCCGCCGTCGAGGGACGCCCCCCGTACGCCTTCGAGACCGCGATGGCCACGCTCAGCGCGCTGGTCACCGCCGAGCCCGACCCGCCGGTCCGCGCCGGACAGCTGCGCCCGCTGCTCGACGGGCTCCTGCAGAAGGATCCCGTACGGCGGCTGACGGCCGAACGCGCCGCCACGCTGCTGGCCGCGACCACGGCGCCGCCGCTGCCGCCCCGGCCGGCGGAGGCGTCGCGCACCCGATCGAGCAGACGGTCCAGCCATGAGTGGTCCAGCCGGGAGCAGTCCGGCCTCCGGCGGACCGGCCGCCCGCAGCCGACCCCGCCCGGCTTAGGCGCCTCCGGCCGGGCGCGGACCACTCCGCCCGCGCTCGGCGGCTCGGATCGCGCGCGGACCACCCCGCCGGCTCTCGGCGGCGCGGACCGTGAGCGGTCCGTTCCACCCGCTGCCGGGGACTCCGATCCGGCGTGGTCCGCTCCGTCCGGCGCCGAGGGTTCCGAACGGGCTCGGTCCGGTCCGCCCGCCGCCGGAGATTCCGAGCGGCCGCGGTCCGACCCGCCCGCCGCCGGAGGCTCCGAACGGCCGCGGCCCGGTCCGCCCGCCGCCGGGGACCACGGTCGCCGGCGCGCGCTGCCCGGCCTCGGCCGGACCGGCGCCGCGGAACAGGTCGCGCCGGGTCTCGCCCCGCCTCGCCGGGCCCAGCCCACGCCGCCTGGTCCGGGACGCCCCGGACCAGGCCGGACCAGCCGGGATCTGCCGACGATCGGGGCGCCGGGCCGGGCGCCCGCGCAGTCGACGGCGGGCTGGCTGCCCGTCCCGAGACCGGAGGGCCCCGGCGCGCCGGACGCCGGATCCACCCGCGGCAGGCATCGATGGCTGAACCGGCGGGGAGCGCTCGCCCTGGTGACCGGCGGTGTGCTGGCCCTGGCGGTGGCGGCCGGCGTGCTCGCCGGGCTGAACGGCTGGGCCGGCTCGCGGAACGCCCCTTCCGGCGACCGCCCGTCCGCCACCTCCCCGGCCACGGCGCCCGGGAGTCCCGCCGCCACCTCGTCCCCGCCCCTCCCCGCGTGGTCCCCGGCGGCGCTGCCCGCCACATTGCTGGACGCGTCGGACCGGCCCGTGTCGCGCCGGGTCGCGAAGCGAAGCGGCACCTGGCCGGACGCGCCGACGCTGACGCTCAGCGTTCCCGACCACGGTCGCCGCGTCGGTGTCCTCCTCGTATGCCGGTCCGGTGCCCGCCGACTGTCGTTCACGGCCTACGCCATGGGCGCTTCCGGCCGAACGGTGCACGGCGAGTGCGCGGCGAACGGTCGCCGGTTCGCCGCGCCGCCCGAGCTCCGGCTTCCCGCCGGCGCCGGACGCGCCCGGGTCCGCGTACGCCTGCGCCGCGGCCCGGAGGCCGCCACCGGCCCCGTCGAGTGGCTCGCCGGAGCGTACGAGTCCCTTCCCTGACGAAGTGAGCCGCGCTCGGGTCCCTGCCGGGAATACGGCTGGCACTCCGTGAGTCGGGTAAGGACGGGGACGATGACGACTGCTACCCGGAGAACGACCCATGAGTGAAGCGCAGGAGTTTCGTGTCGAGCATGACTCCATGGGGGAGGTGCGCGTTCCCGCATGGGCGAAGTGGCGGGCCCAGACCCAGCGGGCGGTGCAGAACTTCCCCATCTCGGGACAGCGGTTGGATCGTGCCCACATCGCCGCGCTCGGTCACATCAAGGCGGCCGCCGCGAAGGTCAACGCCGAGCTCGACGTGATCGACAAGGGCATGGCCGACGCGATCGCGGAGGCGGCGCTGGAGGTCGCGAACGGCGACCATGACGCGCACTTCCCGATCGACGTCTTCCAGACCGGCTCGGGGACCTCCTCGAACATGAACACCAACGAGGTCGTGGCCACGCTGGCCGAGGAGCGGCTCGGACGGCCGGTCCATCCGAACGACCACGTGAACGCCTCGCAGTCGTCCAACGACGTGTTCCCGTCCTCGATCCACATCGCGGCGACCGGGCTGGTCGTGGACGAACTGCTCCCCGCCCTCCGGCACCTGGCGGGCGCGCTGGAGCGCAAGGCCGAGGAGTTCGGGTCCGTCGTGAAGTCGGGACGGACGCATCTGATGGACGCCACTCCCGTCACGCTGGGCCAGGAGTTCGGCGGCTACGCGGCCCAGGTACGGTACGGCGCCGAACGGCTGGAGGCCGTGCTGCCCCGGCTCGCCGAGCTGCCGCTGGGCGGTACCGCCGTGGGCACCGGCATCAACACCTCCCCCGGCTTCGCCGAACGCGTCATCGCCGAGTTGGCGCGGGTCACGGGCCTGCCGCTCACCGAGGCCCGGAACCACTTCGAGGCCCAGGGAGCGCGCGACGCCCTCGTCGAGACGAGCGGCGCGCTCAAGACGATCGCGGTCGGCCTCACGAAGACCGCCAATGACCTGCGCTGGATGGGCTCGGGGCCGCGCGCCGGGCTGAGCGAGATCCGGCTGCCCGACCTGCAGCCCGGTTCGTCGATCATGCCCGGCAAGGTCAACCCGGTGATTCCCGAGGCGGTCTGCCAGGTCGCCGCGCAGGTCATCGGCAATGACGCCGCGATCACGTTCGGCGGCGCGGCGGGCAACTTCGAGCTGAACGTCATGCTGCCGATGCTCGCCCGGAACATCCTGGAGTCGATCCGCCTGCTGGCGAACGTCTCCCGGCTGTTCGCCGACCGGTGCGTCGAGGGCATCGAGGCCGACGCCGACCGGTGCCGTGAGTACGCCGAGTCGTCGCCGTCGATCGTCACGCCGCTGAACCGGTACCTCGGGTACGAGGAGGCCGCCGCGGTCGCCAAGCAGGCGCTGCGGGAGCGCCGGACGATCCGCGAGGTCGTCCTCGAGCGGGGTCACGTGGACGCCGGCCGGTTGACGGTGGAGCAGCTCGACGCCGCTCTCGACGTCCTCGCGATGACCCGGCCCGCCGGTTCCTGACCCGGCTCCGATCCCGGCCCGACCCGCCGGTTCCCCGACCCGACCCGGTCTGCGGGTTCCGCGACCCGGCCCGCCGGTTCCCCGACCCGGCTCCGATCTCGGCCTGGCTCGCCGGTTTGCGACCCGGTCCGCGGGTTCCACGACCCGGCCCGCCGGTTCCGCGACCCGGCCGGCGGGTTTCCGGCCCGGTCCATGGCCGTACGGGGCGCTGCGGGCCCGGCCCGGTCCGGCCGGCCCGTGCGGCCGGCCGGATCCTCGCCGTATCGGTGCGCACCGGATCAGTACCAGCCGGTGGCCGCCGAGTGACCCAAGGCCGCGCAGGGATTCCCGTAGCGGCTCTGGATGTAGCCCAGCCCCCACTTGATCTGGGTGGCCGGGCTCGTCCGCCAGTCCGAGCCGGCGGTGCGCATCTTGTCCGCCGGCAGCGCCTGCGGGATGCCGTACGCGCCCGACCACGGGTTGCGGGCCCGGTGGTTCCAGCTGCTCTCGCGCATCCACAGGCGGTCGAGGCACTGGTACTGCCGGTACGACCAGCCGTGTTCGACGAGGAACGGCAGCGCGAGCACCCTGTTGCGCTCGGAGATGGACAGCTGCGGCTGCCGGGGCGGCACCATGTCGGGCCACGCGTGGGCGGGTACCGCGCCGAGTGCGAGGGGCTCTCCCGTGAGTCCGGTGATCAGGGCGGCGGCGCTGCCGAGCGCGGCCACGCCGCTCCGGGAGAGTCCCGTCAGTTTGAGGTCCAAGTCGGCTCTTCCGTCAGCCGGGGCGCCGGTCACGCTCCGAGCGGGCCTTCACTCCGCCGTCGGCTGCCCTGCGGGCGACCGGGCCACCGGACGGCGCCCCGCGAGGGGCGCCGTACGCGACGTTTCGCGCTTCGGAGTGACGGTGACGGAGAGTCCCGGCCGGGAGCGGTCCGTCACCACGCCATGACACGTTCCGTGACACGCCCGGCTCGACACCGCTCCCGGCTGCGTTTGTGCCGCTCTTTTACCGAGTTGTTGCCGCCGATCAGGAGTGTCGCGGTGAAGCGGCGGCCGATCGGTCTCAGTACCAGCCGGTCCTGTGCATGTGTGACCATGCGCGGCAGGGCGTCGTGTAGCGGCCCTTGATGTACGCCAGACCCCATTTGATCTGGGTCGCCGGGTTGGTCTTCCAGTCCTTGCCGGCGCTGCGCATCTTCTTGCCGGGCAGGGCCTGGGGGATGCCGTAGGCGCCCGACCAGGGGTTGTGCGCCTTGTGATTCCAGTTGCTCTCGCGGTTCCAGAGCTTTACCAGGCAGGTGAACTGGCTCTTGTACGTGCGCGTCCACCGCTTCTTCACGAGCGGCTTGGCGATGCGCTCGTTCCGCTGCTTGCGGGTGAGCTTCTTCTGCGCGCCGGCGGTGGCGAACCGTGCGGCCGCCGTGGTCGGCGCCGTGGCCTGGGCCGGTGCCTCGGCGGCGAGACCGATGCCGAGGCAGATGCCGAGGGAGAGGACGACGGCCTTGACCACGGAGTACCCATGCGGGCGGTTGGGGAACAAGAAGGACCCTTCGTCAGCCGACGCGCCGGTCGCGCGGCGAGCGGTGTCCGCCTCGGCCGAAGCAGCCTTCGTGGAGCGGGAGGAAGGCGACCGGGCCATCGGCGGCGTCGCTGTCGGACGCCGTGTCCGGCCGTGAGGGACGGCCGGATTTCCGAGGCGGTGCGGCGGATGTTCCGCCGCGCCGGCACCGCGGGCGTTGCGCGTTCCCGCGGGTGGCGCTCCGCAGGCGTTTCCGGCCCTGCGGGTGGTGCTCCGCGGGCCGTTTCACGATCCCGCGGATGGCGCTCCGCAGGGCTGTCCGGTCCTGCGGGTGGAGCTCCGCGGGTGTTTCAGGGACCCGCGGGCGGGGCCCGGCGGCCGGTGGCCGCCGGGCCGGCGGAGGCCTGTCAGTACCAGCCGGTGCTCTGCGAGTGCGCCCAGGCGCCGCAGGGGGTGCTGTAGCGGCTCTTGATGTAGCCGAGGCCCCACTTGATCTGGGTGGTGGCGTTGTTCTGCCAGTCGGGCCCGGCGCTGGACATCTTCGAGCCGGGCAGCGCCTGCGGGATGCCGTACGCGCCGGAGGGGTTGGCCGCGTGCACCCGCCAGCCGCTCTCGCGGTTCCACAGGTTCACGAGGCAGCCGAACTGCGTGCTCGGGTCGAATCCGTAGCTCGGCAGCAGCTTCTTGGCGATCTGCTGAGCCTCGCCGGCCGGAACGGGGTTGCCGGCGCTGCCCCCCGGCGGCGTGGGCGTGGGGGTCTTGGTGGGGATCGGCTCGCCCTTGGCCAGCAGCGACGGCCGGTCCTTCTCGCTCCGGGCGGCCCGGAGGGCGCGCTTCTGCAGTTCCTTGCGGCGCGCGGTCTCGAGGCTCTTGCGCTGCTGCTCCGTCATCGGAGCCGGTGCCTGCGCCTGGGCCTGGGCCTGGACCTGCTGGGCCGGGGGTTCGGCGGACTTCTTGCCCGAGCCGGAGTCGCCGCCGGTGAGCGCGAAGGCGGCGGTGCCACCGCCGACGACCACGGCCGCCGCGGCGGCGATCGCGCCGATCTTCAGCAGCCTGCCCGAGGAGCGGCGGCCGCGGCCCGCCGACTCGGATCCGTCGTCCCCCGGACCGCCGGGGCCGTTCGGCGGCAGCGGGCCGCCGGGAGGAACCGCGCCGAGGTCGTGGCGGGTGTCCGCGGGGTCGTAGTCGTGGTGAGTGGCCGCGAAGCCATCGGCCGGGGCGGTTTCGGCCGTCCCCGGGAGGGGCATCGCAGAGGTGGCGCCTGAGAGATCCGGCCGCACGGGCTGCGGCGCAAGGGGAGAACCGGCGACCTTCACGTCCTCGGCGGACGGGAGCTGGTTCTCGGGGAAACGAGCGTCGCCGTGAGGCTCCGTGCCGTCTTGTCGATCGTCTCGCCCGGGGGACCCGAAACGGTCTCCGTACAAGGCGGTCCTTCCGACGGTCGTACGCGCATGGGCACGCGTACGAGTGCCTTCACCCCCGGTGCCGTCGCGGTCTCCGGCGCGGCACCCTGGGCGGGCATGCCTCCCGACGTACGGCGCAGGGGGGACGCGCCGGGACCGGGGGGTGTCCCACAGGAGTGCTTACGGCGGACAACACTGCATTAAGACGGGGGGTACTGCGCAACCGGAATGGCGTGACTGATCTCACGCCTAATCGCGCCACAGTGGACACATGCGGCCGAATACCCGCGACCAACAGGGAGTTCGTATGGTGGCGCGATCGTTATGTGATGTTGGTCACACCATGACGCTTCCCGCGCGCACGACTCCGTTCCGTGACGAAAACGGGGCTCCCCCGCATGAGATCGGGGGAGCCCCGCCGTCGTCCGATCAGACGCCGACGTCGCCGAGCGTCTCCGTCACGAGGGCGGCGATCTGCGAGCGCTCGGACCTGGTCAGGGTCACGTGCGCGAACAGCGGGTGGCCCTTGAGCTTCTCGACCACCGCCACGACGCCGTCGTGGCGGCCGACGCGCAGATTGTCACGCTGTGCGATGTCGTGGGTGAGCACCACGCGCGAGCCGGTGCCGATGCGCGACAGCACGGTCAGCAGTACTCCGCGCTCCAGCGACTGCGCCTCGTCGACGATCACGAACGAGTCGTGCAGCGAGCGGCCGCGGATGTGGGTCAGCGGCAGGACCTCGAGCATGCCGCGGTCGAGGACCTCCTCGACGACCTCGGGCGTGGTCATCGCCGACAGCGTGTCGTAGACGGCCTGGCCCCAGGGCGACATCTTCTCGTTCTCGGTCCCGGGAAGGTAGCCCAGCTCCTGGCCGCCGACCGCGTACAGCGGCCGGAAGACCACGACCTTGCGATGGCTGCGGCGTTCGAGGACGGCCTCCAGGCCGGCGCAGAGCGCCATCGCGGACTTGCCGGTACCCGCCCGCCCGCCGAGCGAGATGATGCCGATGTCCTCGTCCATCAGCAGGTCCAGCGCCACCCGCTGCTCGGCCGACCGCCCGCGCAGGCCGAAGACCTCGCGGTCGCCGCGCACGAGCTGTACCGACTTGTCGGGCAGCACGCGCCCGAGGGCCGAGCCGCCGGTCGAGATCAGCCGGAGCCCGGTGTGGCACAGCAGGTCGCGCGCCGAGTCCAGCTCGAGCCGGCCCGCGTCGTACAGCTCCTCCAGCTGGTCCGGCGTCACCTCGAGCTCCGCCATGCCCGTGTGACCCGTCTCGACGACCGTCTCGGCGCGGTACTCCTCCGCCGCCAGGCCGACCGACGCGGCCTTCACCCGCAGCGGCAGGTCCTTGGACACGAGTACGACGTCGTGCCCCTCCTGGGACAGTGACAGCGCCACCGTGAGGATCCGGGTGTCGTTGTCGCCGAGCCGGAACCCGGCCGGCAGGACGGACGGATCGGAGTGGTTGAGCTCGACTCGGACCGTTCCACCCTCGTCGCCGATCGGCAGCGGCTCGTCCAGGCGGCCGTGGGCGACGCGCAGGTCGTCCAGGGTGCGCAGGGCGTTCCGAGCGAAGTAGCCGAGTTCCGGGTGGTGGCGCTTGGCCTCGAGTTCGGTGATCACGACGATCGGGAGTACGACCTCGTGCTCGGCGAACCGGGTCAGCGCCCCGGGGTCGGCGAGCAGAACGCTGGTGTCGAGGACGTACGTGCGCCGGGTGGCGGCAGGTGTGGCCACTCGTTCTCCTTCGGGCACCTGCCCAGGCGGGTCGCCTGGGAGAGCGCCCTTTCCTCGGGGGGACCTGGTACGACGCTAGGCCGAGGGAACCGCCCGAGAACAGATGCGCACCGAGTGGTCGACCGGCCGAAACCGGCCGTTCGGTAACGCTCTACAGAGGGTTCAGAAGCCGTAGCGCCGATGCCTCGCGGCGTAGGAACGAATCGCCCGCAGGAAGTCGACCTTGCGGAAGTCAGGCCAGAAGGCCTCGCAGAAGTAGAACTCCGAGTGGGCGCTCTGCCAGAGCATGAAGCCGGACAGGCGCTGCTCTCCCGACGTCCGGATGACCAGGTCCGGGTCGGGTTGGCCGCGGGTGTACAGATGCTCCGCGATGTGCTCGACATCGAGGATCTCGGCCAGTTCCTCGATGCTGGTGCCCCTGCTCGCGTGTTCGTGCAGGAGTGAGCGCACCGCATCAGCGATCTCACGCCTACCTCCATACCCAACGGCGACGTTCACAATCAGGCCAGAAGCGTCAGATGTGCTTTCGGCCGCCTGCTTCAGCACACGTGCGGTTTTGTCGGGCAGGAGGTCGAGCGCGCCGACCGGCTGGACGCGCCAGCCGCCCTGGGCGGCCAGGTCCTCCACGGTGTTCTCGATGATGGCCAGCAGCGGGTCCAGCTCCTGCGCCGGCCGGGTGAGGTTGTCGGTCGACAGCAGCCACAGCGTGACCACTTCGACGCCCGTCTCCTGCGACCACTGGAGCAGTTCGGAGATCTTGTCGGCGCCCCGCTGGTGCCCGGTGGCGACGTCGTGGTGCCCCATCGATCGCGCCCACCGGCGGTTGCCGTCCAGGATCACGCCGATGTGGCGTGGCGCGGTGTCCGGGCGGAGCCTCGTCTCAAGCCGTCGTTCGTAGAGCTTGTAGACCAGGTCTCGCAAACCCATATGCGCGCACCTTCTTCGTCGACGACGCCGGGGGGGATTAGTAGTCAATTATCGCCCTAGACGGCGCATGCCGGGCGCGTACCGGTGAACTCGTGACAACGTCTCGGTAATCGGCGCCTACGAGCCGGGCCTCGACCACCAGGGCCGCCAGGAGGTCGGCGAGCTCCGCCGAGGTCAGGACCGCGCGCACGCCCTGGCCGTCCGGGCCCCATGCCTCCACGACGGCGCGCCGGGACAGCCGCCACTCACCGCCGCGGTGGTCCGGGCCGGACAGCCAGGTGCACGTCGTGCGCAGCGTGCACCGGAGTTCGCCGGTGCCGGGCGTCTCGCCGCGGTCCCGGCGCCGGAACGCGAACAGCTCGGGCTCCCGGGAGACGGGCCGATGGCCCTCCACGGCGTCGGTGGCGGCCGGGGGTTCGGGAAAGCGATCGGCCGCGTCGGGCCAGGCCCTGGCCACCGGTGAACCGTCGACGCGAGCGTCGGCGACCCGGCGGGCGAGCGTGGCCAGGAGGTACCCGCAGCGCTCCCCCACCACGCCGAACGGCCGGCCGTCGCGCTGGAGTTCGAGCGTGACCTCGTACGGGGTGCCCGCCCGGTCGCGGACCGGAACCATGATCACCTCGAGCCGCGACCCATCGACGCAGCGTAGTTCTCCCACATGGGTAAGCGTAGATTGCTCGTTTGCTCCAGATCGAGACGTCGCGGGATGCTTGACCCGACGCTGACCCGCCCGGACCTGATATTTCGCCGCTCACGCGGACGGCGGGGCGGCAGACCCGGCCCGGATACCGCCGACCGACGCGGGACCTCGCCCGGCCGCGGAGCCGACCGGCATAGGACCTGACCCACCGGCCATGGAGCCGACCGGCGTGAAACGCCCCGGCGGCGGTGTCCCGCCGCCGGGGCGTACCCCATCCCCGCGTTGCTCAGCCGATCGACTTGACGATCGCCTCGTCCAAGCCCGCGAAGGATGAGAGGTATTCCCGACGCTCGGCTTTCAAACGCTCGACCATGGCGTCGTACTCCTCCATCCGGCCCTGGCGCTCGTACAGCCGCCGGGGCTGGAGGATCTCGATGTCGTCGATGCCGGGTACGGACGACGCGATCTCGTACCCGAAGTCCGGGTCGTCCTCCCACTCGATCGTGCCCTCGACGATCGCCTGCACGATCGCCGACGAGTGCGGGATCTTGACCTTCTTGGCCCGGTCGTCGCCCTCACCGCCGCCGACGCGGCCGGTGTTCAGGACGAAGACCTTCATCTCGTGGCTGTCGAGCAGTTCGAGCATCCGGTTGCCCATGTCGGCCATGTCGCGCGGGAAGAACGGGTTGGTGCCCGGCACCCGCAGGAACTTGCCCTCCTCGTCCTTGCCGCCGGCGCTCGTGCCCGTCGTCTCGCCGAGCATGAAGTACGCGGCCGCCTGCGCGCGGTCGAGCCGGGCCACGCCCGGGACGATGTTCTCGTTGCGGTTCAGGATGAGCAGGAACTCGGCGGGCTCCACCTTGTCGGCCGGCCACGGGTCGACGTACTTGAACGGCCAGGTCGTCCGGCCGTTCTTGGTGTAGGACGTGTCGAAGAAGTCGACCTTGCCGTCGGCGTCGACCGAGACGTTCTCCAGATAGGCGTCGGGTTTCACCGTGGCGTGGTAGATGGTCGGCTCGAATTCGGGGTCCAGCCCGAAGGTCTTGGCGAAACAGCCGTTCTCGGTCGTGTAGACACGGCCTTGCGGCATCAGGGCGATGAAGTCGTCCTGCACGGGCTTGCTGCCGAGCTGGGTGGTGAAAGTCGTCGTCGTCTTGCCGGTGCCGGACAGGCCGACGATGAGCACCGTCTTGTTTTCACCGCCCACCGGGATCACTTTGCAACCCGCGTGCAGGGAAAGGCCGCCGCGCCCATAAACGATGTTGTTCCACATCCGCAGGCCGCCCTTCTTGGACTCACCGAAGTAGTCCGAATTGAAGACCCGCGTGATGTCGGCGTTCAGGTCGACGGCGATGAGCCGGTCGTTCGGGTAGCCCTCCATCGGAAGGTTCGGGGTGTACACCACCGTGGTGTCGGGGTCCCACGTCGCCGGCTCGTAGTCCGCGTCGACCGGGTAGTAGAGCTGCTTCTGCATGCCGGCGATGTTGGCGTTCGACGCCTCGATGACCAGGCGCGCCCTGGTCCGGAAGCCGGGATCGCTGCCGATGTAACCGTCCACGACGACGACGTCGCGGCCGGCGAGGTACTCGTCCTGTGCGGCGGCGACGCGGTCGTACTCCGCCCGGGTGATCGTCTGCTTGGTGGTGTTGGTGGAGTCGTCGACGATGTAGGTGGACTTGGCGCTGCGGCTGTCCACGCGGGCCTTGACCACCACGTTGCCGAACTCGGTCACCTGGGAGTTGGGCATCTTCTCGGTGAGTTCGCGCAGCCGGGCCGCGGTCGGATTCCACTCGACCGACCCGGCCTTGACCTCATACGCCACGATCGCTCCTTCGCACGGGGACACCCGATGGTTGATGTCGGGATTTGTTGAGTGTACCCACGCGCGGCATTTTGAACATCCCCCGGCAAAGTGATCTCAACCGCAAGGAAGGTCGCTATAGGAGGATTGGTTTAGACCTTTGGATTAGACCACTGGATTAGACCTTTGGCCTAGACCGGGCCCGACAATTCTTCTTTTGTTTCGAGCATGTTTCGGCTTTCTCGATTAAGACACCGGGAACGAAGGGCTCCGGAGAGCCCTCGGCGCGCCGGGCGGCTCAGAGCCGAGGGCCGGCGGCCCGTGCGCGCTCGACGTGCAGCAGCGCGTCCCGCAACTCGGCCAGCCACTCGTCGGCGTTCTTGCCGACGAGACGGACGCACCAGGCGAGCGCGTCACTGCGGCTGCGCGCGACGCCCGCGTCGACCAACGTGTCCAGGACCCTGCGCTCAGGCTGACGGAGCCTGGTCATCACCGGGACGGACAGCGTCGTGAACATGACCTTCTCGCCGCCGCACTCGACGCCCCAGGAGACCTTGCGGGCGAAGCGGTGCTCGGCCTCCCGGGCGATGTCGACCCGGCGATCCCGGGTGTCCTCACGGAACCGCTGGATCAGACCGGCGATCGCCTCGGAACGCTCCGCCTCGGAGGTGCCCTCGGCGAGCGCGGGCTCGGCCAACCGGCCGATGACACTGATCTCCTCGCGGTCGAGGACGACCCGCGGCGGCTCCTCGAACCACCCGTCGGGCAGCCGGCCGGAGAACCACCCGCGGAGCTTCTCCTCCGCGCCTTCCGTCGTAGTCATGTAATCATGATTACACAGCCTTCCTCCCCAGCCAAGAGCTCCCTGGCGTTGACAGGGACGCAATTTTGAGAGTTACTGTCATTTCAGTGTCTCAATCATTAGGGAGTAACCATCATGACCTCACTCGGCGGTCGGCGGTGGTGGGTGCTGGCCGCCCTCGTCGTCATCCTGCTCGCCGTCAGCCTCGACCTCACCGCGCTCAACATCGCCCTCCCCACGCTGTCCGCGCAGCTCGGCGCGGGAACGAGCGCCCTGCAGTGGATCATCGCCTCCTACACCCTCGTCTCGGCCACCCTCCTCATCCCCGCCGGGCTGATCGGCGACCGGTACGGCCGGAAGAAGACGCTGCTCGGCGGCCTGGCGCTCTTCCTCGTCGGCTCGCTCATCGCCACGCTCGTCGCCGACCCCGCCGGTCTGATCGCGGCCCGTACGCTCATGGGCATCGGCTCGGCGGCCATCACAACGCTCGCCATGTCGGTGCTGGTCGTGGTATTTCCGCCCGAGGAGCGGCCGAAGGCCCTCGGCGCCTGGGCCGCCGCCTCCTTCCTCGGTCTGCCGCTCGGGCCGATCATCGGCGGCTACCTGCTCGACCACTTCTGGTGGGGCTCGATCTTTCTGATCAACGTCCCCGTCGCGGCGGTCGCCCTCGTCCTGGGGTTCGTCCTGATCCCCGAGTCCCGGGCCTCCTCCGCCCCCCGGCCGGACTTCGCCGGGCTGCTGCTGTCCACCGGCGGCCTGGTCGCCGTGGTGTACGGCACGATTCAGAAGGAGGAGTACGGCTGGTCGAGCCCTGCCGTGTGGGGCGTGATGGTGGCCGGCGCGGTCGCGCTCGTCGCCTTCGTCGCCTGGACCCGGCGCGTCGCCCACCCGCTGATCGACCTGCGCCTGTTCGCCGACCGGCGGTTCACCGGCGGGGTCGTCCCGGCGGCGCTGCTGACGTTCGCCATGTTCGGTGTCCTCTTCGTCGTCCCGCAGTACTTCCAGGCCGTGCTCGCGACGACCCCGCTCGGGTCCGGACTGCGGCTGCTGCCCCTCATCGGCGGGCTGGTGGTGTCCGCTCGCCTCGGCGCCCCGCTCGCCAAGCGGATCGGCCCGCGCCTCACCATCGCCCTCGGCGGCCTGGTGATCACCGCCGGGATGGCGTACGGCGCGACGACCACGGCCGAGTCGGGTTACGGTCTCGCAGCCGGCTGGCTGACGGTCGCGGGCCTCGGGATGGGACTGATGCTGCCCGCCTCGACGAACGCGGCCATGAGCGCCCTGTCGGCCGAGCGGGCGGGCGTCGGATCCGCCGTCGTCATGACCCTCCGCATGGTGGGAGGGGCGCTCGGGGCCGCCGTCCTGGGCAGCCTGCTGTCCGCGGGCTACCGGGGGCGGGTGGACGTCGCCGGGCTGCCGCCCGCGGCGGCCGAGGCGGCCCGGGCCAAGGTCGGAGGCGGGCTGGCGGTCGCCGAGCGCCTGCACGACCCACGGCTGCTGCACTCGGCACGGGCCGCGTTCGCCCACGGCATGGACGTCACGCTCCTGGTGGGCGCCGGGATCATGGTGTTCGCCGCGCTGCTCGCGCTGATCCTGCTCCCGCGTCGAGGTGCCGACGCGCCCGCTGATAACGGACAATCGACCCATGAGTACGTCTCCGCTTGAACGGTCTCTCGAACAACGCCTCGGCCTGCGCGAACGGAAGAAGCTCAAGACCCGGCGGTCCATCCAGGAGCACGCGCTCCGGCTCTTCCAGGAGCAGGGTTACGAGGCGACGACCGTCGAGCAGATCGCCGAGGCGGCGGAGGTGTCCCCCAGCACGTTCTTCCGCTACTTCCCGACCAAAGAGGACACCGTCCTCACGGACGAGTACGACCCGTTGATCCTCGAGGCGCTCCGCGGGCAGCCGGCGGAGTTGGCCCCGACGGAGGCGCTCCGCAACGTCCTCCGCGAGCTCATCGGCGAGATGCTGGCCGCCGACCGGCAGCGGATCCTCGACCGGAGCCGCCTGATGCTGGCCGTTCCGGCCCTGCGCGCCCGTCAGTGGGAGCAGACCAGGGAGACTCAAGAGAGGATCATCGAGGCGCTCGCCGAGCGGCTGGGCCGCCCCGTCGACGACTTCGAGCTACGGGCGTTCGGCGCCGCGCTCATCGCCGTGTGGGAGACGACGCTCCTGGCCTGGGTGGAGAACGGCGGCGAGGACGACATCCTGGCGCTGCTCGACCACGGCCTCGACTACCTCACCGCCGGCTGCCCCCTCTGACGCATCCATTCGTCAGGCCGCGTGCGGCACGATCGACACCACCAGATCGGCATCGAGCGCATGCGCAAGACGTTCGAGCAGGCCGATGGTCGGAGTCGCACCACCGGCCTCCAGCCGTGACAACGCGGGCTGCGTCATCCCGGCGCGGCGTGCGAGCTCCACCTGAGACAGGCCGAGGGCCAACCGCCTCTCCCGTACGGCCTTGCCGAGTTCGTAGGCACGATGCGCCTCTTCGTACGCCTCTTGAAATTCCGGCTCCTGCCGCTTGGCGGCCATGATGTCGTCCCACCGGTCATGCTCTACGGCCATCTCACTCCACCTCTCGATCGAATACATCGACATGGGTGTCGGTGTGCTCGGCCTCGCAAACCTTCTGCGCTTGCAGCGCGCGAGCCACCTCGGCGGCTTCTATCTGGCGGGTCTTACGAAACACCGTCAACAGCACGATGCGACGCCTAGGAGCAAGCCAGTAGGTCAGCCTGGTCTGCTGACCGCCAAGGTAGAAGCGGAGCTCCCGGAGCTTCCCGCCAAGATGCCGCGAGTAAGGCTCGCCGAGGGTCTCGGCGTTCTCCGCCAACAGTCCGACTGCGAAGTCCACTCGGGCAAGATCCCGGAGCGGCAAACGCTCGAGCCAGGCGCGGACCTCCGGCTCCACTTCGACGCTGAATAAGCCCATGCATCCGACGGTATATGCATCATGCGCTATACGCAATCCTCGGCGCGGGTCAGGCCTTGGTGGCGGCGAGCTGGGGGTTGACCCGGATGACGCCCCAGAAGTTGGTCAGGTAGACGTCCTGGATCTGGATCCGGGTGCCCGTGTGCCGGGCGACGACCATCTTGTTGTTGCCGATGTAGATCGCGATGTGCGAGACGCCGTTGAAGGTCGGGTCGTTCTTCCAGGTCAGCAGGTCTCCCGGCTGCGCCTGGTTGTACGGCAGCCGCCAGCCGGTGAACGCCTGGATGTCGGCCGTCCGCGGCATCTTGATGCCGGCCTGGGCGAAGGCGTACTGGACGAGGCCGGAGCAGTCGTAGCCGCCCTCGCGGTCGGACTCGCCGCCCCAGACGTACGGCATGCCGATCTTGGACTCGGCGGCCCGGATCACCGTGTTGACCTGGTCGGCCGTCATCACGCGGCCCGGGGCGCCGGCGGTGCCGCCGGGGACGGTCGGGCCGTCGAACCGGGACTCCAGGGTGGCCATCTTCGTGCCCTTGGGCAGCAGCTTGGCCAGTTGCTTGCGAAGCTTCGCGAGGTCCGCGTGCGGGGCGCTGACGAGCAGGGCGTTGTCGGACGGCATGCCGATCGTCTGCGCGGTGTAGTGCGAGACCACCGCGTCGACCTGGTCGATGCCCATCGTGGCGTAGGCGCCGACGCGCACGGACGTCTGGTGCGTCTGCCCGCCGATCTGGGTCTGGGACGCCAGCGGAATGCCGCCGTCCTGGCCCATCGTGAAGGAGATCGCGACGTCGCCGCCCGCGATGTTGTTCCACAGGGCGTCGGACTTGGCGCTCGCCTCGGGGGTGTAGGCGCGGAACGTCGACGGCTCGACGCCGAGCACGCCCACGCGCTTGCCGCCCACGAGCGCCCGCGCCGCGTCGACGACCTCCACGGCCTTGACGCCCTTCGCCTCGCGGACCTTCGCCACCGCGTCGGCGGGCAGCGTCTGCGCGGAGGCAATCAGCAGGTGCGGCGTAATCGTCTTCTGCAGCGCCGCGACCCGGTAACTCGTGCTGTCCGCTGCGGCGACATAGCGCCCGCCGGGGAGCCGCACGGTCGGAGCGTGGAACGGCCCGGCGGCCACGATCGCCAGATCGGCGGCGATGGTGGTGGCCAGCGAAAGGCCAACGACCGTCGGAAGCATGCGGCGGCTCGGCCAGCGCACGGCGCCCTCCCTCACTCCCCAGTGCGTTGTACGACTATGACCTACGACGGCGATGGTCGTCCAGAGACCCATATGCCTCATAAGCCACTGCTGTCGCCCGTTGGCAGGCGGGCGCCTGTTCTGAGGTAACACGGCCGTAAAGGAAAGATCAAGCCCGGCACTGATCTTTATTGACAGAGATTCCAATGAGTGGGCTTCCGGGCCGGCCGCTCACCGCCCGGAGGCCGCCCGAATCTGCTCCTGGAGGGCGCCGACCTCCGTGACCGGGAGCCGGCACGTGAAGTCGCGGCAGACGTACGCGGCGGGTCGCCCGTCGACGGGCGCGCGGCCCTCCAGCAGCGGCACTCCGGCGCCGACGGCGACCACCGCGGGCAGCGGGCTGAGCAGCGCGGCCCGGTGCAGGTCCCGGGTGCGCGGGTCCTCCGCCGGCCCGGCGACGGCGATCTCGAGCGGACCGGCGAGGGCCGCCTCCGTGACCGCGAGCCCCCAGCCCGCGAAGCGGGCGTGGCGCTGCGCCATCGGCGTCACGGGGCCGAGGGCGGCCAGAGCCGCCTCCCGGTGCCGGGCCGAACCGGTGAGCGCGGCGTACGAAAGGAGCGCGCCCGCCGCCGCGAACCGGCCGGACGGCGTCGCGTTGTCCGTCGGGTCCTGCGGGCGCTTCCACAGTCGCTCGGCGTCGTCGGCGGTGTCGTAGAAGCCGCCGTGCCCGTCGGCGAATCGCTCCAGGACGACGTCGAGCAGCTCTCCGGCGAACCGCGCGTGGCCGGCGTCGCCGGTCACGCCGTACAGCGCGATGAGCCCTTCGGCCAGGTCGGCGTAGTCCTCCAGGACCCCGGCGTTCGTTCCGGGGCTGCCGGCGCGCGAGGTCCGTAGCAGCCGCCCGTTCCGCCAGTGGGTCTCCCGGAGCAGCCGGACCGCCTCCTCGGCGGCGGCGACGAGGTCCGGCCGGTCGAAGTACGCGCCGCACTCGGCCAGGGCCGCGATCGCCAGGCCGGTCCAGGCGGCGACGACCTTGTCGTCGCGGCCCGGCGGGACCCGCCGGGACCGCGCGTCGAGCAGCGCGGCGCGGATCCGCGCGTACCGCTCGGCGTCATCGGGGTCCGCGCGCAACTGCAGGACGGAGGCGCCGTGCTCGAAGGTGCCCGCCTCGGTCACGCCGAACAGCCCGGCGGCGTACGCCCCGTCCTCCTCGCCGAGCACCCCGGACAGCTCCCCGGGCGTCCAGACGTAGTAGGCGCCCTCCTCGGGGCGGCCCTCGGCGTTCTCGCTGTCGGCGTCCAGGGCGCTGGCCAACCCGCCCTCCGGCGTGCGCAGCTCCCGCAGTATCCAGTCGCAGGTCTCCAGGGCGATCCGGCGGGCGAGCGGACCGCCGCTCAGCCGCCACCAGTGGGCGTACACGCGGGCCAGCAGGGCGTTGTCGTACAGCATCTTCTCGAAGTGCGGCACCACCCAGCGCTCGTCCACCGAGTAGCGGGCGAACCCGCCGCCGAGCTGGTCGTACATGCCGCCCCGCGCCATCGCCTCGAGCGTGCCCGCGGCGATCGCGAGGCCGTCGCCGCCACGCGCGGCGTGCCGCAGTAGGAACTCCAGCACCATCGACGGCGGGAACTTCGGCGCCGTGCCGAATCCGCCGTTCGCCTGGTCGTACGTCCGCGTCAGGTCCCGTACGGCGGCCTCCGGCACGTCCGGGGCCGGAGCGCCCTCGCCGCCGAGCGCGGTCGGCCCGGACAGGGCGGAGACGACCTTCTGCCCCTGGGTGATGACGTCGTCGCGCTTGTCCCGCCACGCCTGCGCCACCGCGCGCAGGAGCTGCTGGAAGTGCGGCCGGGGGAAGTAGGTGCCGCAGTAGAACGGCTCCCCGCCGGGCGTGATGAAGACGGTCATCGGCCAGCCGCCCTGGCCCGTCATCGCCTGGGTGGCCTCCATGTAGACCGCGTCGACGTCGGGGCGCTCCTCACGGTCCACCTTGACGCTGACGAACAGGTCGTTCATCAGCCCCGCCGTCGCCTCGTCCTCGAAGGACTCGTGCGCCATGACGTGGCACCAGTGGCAGGCGGAGTAACCGACGCTGAGCAGGATCGGCACGTCCCTGCGGCGCGCCTCCTCGAACGCCTCGTCCCCCCAGGGGAACCAGTGCACGGGGTTGTCCGCGTGCTGCAGGAGGTACGGGCTCGTGGCGTCCTTCAGTCGATTCATGGGTGGTCCCGCCGGTCGGTCGGTGCGTCTCATCCCCACCGTATCGATCTCGCCTGGCGCGTTCACCGACGCGGACCCGGCCCAGGACTTAACCTGTCGGCAGGGTCGAACAACGGTCGGAGTGTGCACAGTGGATCCGCTCTCGGTCTCAGCGCTCGTCACTCTCTTGTCGAAGATCTTCGACGGCACCACCGGCAAGGTCGGTGAACAGCTCTGGGACGACCTGACCTCGGTCGTACGGCGCGTGTTCGGCCGCCGCAGCACCTCGGTCGAGGCGGCCAAGCGTCTCGGTGAGCGCCCCGGCGACCCGGACGCGATGCGGGCGCTGGCCGAGGCCCTCATCGCCGACTCCGCCCGTGATCCGCAGGGGGCCGCGCAGATCCGCCACTGGGTCGCCCGCGCCGAGCGCGCCCTCGCCCCGGACGAGCCGGTCCGGGGCACCGTCAGCGGTACCGTCCAGGCCCGCGACGTCCACGGCGACATCACCTTCTGAGCCGCCGGCCGCCGCCGCTCCCGGTGGCAGGTGCGGCCGGTCGGCGCCTGACGCCGAGGTGCCGACCGCGTCGGCCGGTTCTTCCGGGGACCGGCACGGCGCTACGGCGTCAGGGTGGTGAAGGGCTCGGCGAAATGGGCCGTGGCCAGGGTGCCAGAACGCCTCCGGACCCGTTCCAGCAGCGCCACGCGGGTGGCGGCGGCGCGTTCGGGGTCCTCGTCGTGCGCGTAGCGGATGGCGGGGTTCACCAGCTGCACCGGGTGGTGCAGGACGTCGCCGCTCAGTACCAGCGGGCCGACCTCGACGGCCTGGTGTCCCGGCGTGTGGCCGGGCGTGGGCACCACGGTGATGCCCGAGGTCATCTCGACCAGGCCGTCGACCACTTCGAGGGCGTCGCCCAGCGGGCGTACGACCTGCTCCAGTACGGGTCCGCGGACCCAGTCGAGCTCGTCGCGCTGGATGAGGTACCGCGCGTTGGGGAAGGCGGGCAGGCCGCCCACGACCGCGCCGCCGGCGTGGTCGCTGTGCAGGTGGGTGAGCACCACCGCGTCGACGTCCTCGGGGCGCACCCCGGTCGCGGCGACCTCGGCCATGAGCGCGCCGGGCACGGGCGCCCACTCGGCGGCCGGTGATTCCGTACCGCCGACCCCGGTGTCGACCAGGATCGTACGGCCGGTCGGGTCGCGCAGCAGGTGGCAGTGGAAGTGCAGCACCCACTCCTCCCTGCCCACCACCGCCCAGTTCTCGGCGGTCGCGCCGAGGAACGTCTCATCCAGCGGCCGGCGCAGCGCGGGCCCCATGGGGCCCACCGCGTCGCAGAGCGGGATCACCTCGACGCCGGCGAAGACCTTCGGCGAGTGCGGCATCGGCGGGCTCCTGAGCGGCGACGACATCTCAGGCTCGAACGATAGCGAGGACCCACCGCGCGGCGCCGCAGGCCGGCCGTGGTGCGGCGGTGCGCCGGGGCGGCCGCATCCTGGAGGAACCTTTCAGCCAGGCCGAAGGCGGGCTCCAGGAAGATCGGCCATCATCGCGGCCCATGCGAATCCTCCATGGCGGAGCGATGCTGGCCTCGGTGGCCGCGCTCGCCGTCTGCGCGGGCTGCGGATCCTCCGGCGGCAAGGCGGCGTCCTCGCCGTCCGGGTCGGCCGGTAGGACGGGTGCGAACGGCTTCGCGGCCTACGCCGCCTGCCTCCGTCAGCACGGTGTCACCATCCCGACGGCCCGCCCCAGCGGACGGCCCTCCGGTCAGCCGGGACGACAGGGCGGCGGGTTCGGTCGCGGCTTCGGCAACATCAGTCAGGAGGCACGGGACGCCTGCCAGTCGCTCGCCCCGCAGGGACAGCGCCAGGGCATGCAGGAGCTGCAGGCGTTCCGCAGTTGCCTCAAGGACCACGGCGTGACGCTGCCGACCCCGACGCCGGGGGCCGTACGGTCGCCGGACGCGAACCGTACGCCGGGCGCCCGTCCGTCTCCGGGCATGCGTTACCTCGGTGGGCTTAAGACGTCCGATCCGAAGGTGGCGGCCGCGCTCAAGACCTGCAAGCCGCTGCTTCCGACCTTCTCCCCCCGCCCCTCGGCGAGCTGAGGGGCGGGGCGTCCGGCGGATCTCCGCCCAGCCGGACAGACCTCCACCGGACGTCCCCAGCCCGATACCGGGCCGTACGTGGCCCAGCGCCGGACCGTACGTGGCCCGGTGCCGGTGCCCGGCCGTGGGGTCGGGCACCGTTCCCGGCGCGGGTCCCTCAGGGCCGCTGGATCACCGTGGTCGCGGTCACGCTGCCGTCCTGGCCCGGCGTGCCCTGAACGACCACGGAGACACCGGCCTTGAGGTCCTTGGCCTTGGCGCTCTTGGTCACCGAGACCTTCGTGGAGCCGGTCGTCTTCACGCGCACGATCCCGTTGGCGGTCTGGACGTAGATGATGTCGCCGTCGACGAGCTTCACGGTGCCGGTCGTCCCGCCGCCACCGGGAGCCGCTTCCGCGCCGGAGCCGCCGGTCGGCGCGCCGCCCTGACCGGTCGCGCCACGCTGCCCCAGCGCGCCGCCCTGCGCGCCTCGGCCGCCGAAGCCGCCGCCCGCGCCCGGGAAGCCGGTTCCGTTCTGCCCGCCGCGGGCGAACTGCCCGAAGCCGGCGGGGGTCTGCTTCTTGCCCCAGTGCTGGTCCGCCTGCACGCCGCCGACGAACCCGGCGACGATCAGCACCCCGGCGGCCAGGACCATCGTGGCCGAGGGGATCCGGCGTTCCTTGCGCGGTTCCGCGGCCGCCAGCTCTTCGGCGAGGTTCCCGTCGAACGGTGAGGTGCGCAGCAATTCTTCCGGCGGCACCTCGTCGACCGGTGCGTCGCCGCCCTTGCGCCGTGTTCCAGGCACAGTCTCTCCCTACGCGTGTTATTCGTGGCGAAGTGCTTCGATCGGCCGGAGCTTGGCCGCGCGGTTGGCCGGGTAGCTGCCGAAGAACAGCCCGATCGCGACGGACACGCCCAGCGCCAGCGCGATCGAGCTCGGCACGATCACCGGCTGCACTCCCAGCACCTTGAACTGGCTGCCGATCACGCCCGCGGCGACCCCGAGCAATCCGCCGAGGAGGCTGAGGACGGTGGCCTCGACGAGGAACTGGCCGAGGATCGCGCCCCTCGGCGCCCCGATGGCCTTGCGGATGCCGATCTCCCGGGTCCGTTCGGTGACGGTGACGAGCATGATGTTGGTGATCCCGATGCCGCCGACCAGCAGGCTGATGGCCGCGACCGCGCCGAGCAGCACGGTGAACGTCCGGCTGCTACTGCTGATCGCCGACTGCAGGCTGGCCTGGTTCATGATCTGGAAGTCGGCGGTGTTGGACCCGGAGATGTCGTGCCGCTGGTTCAGGATGTCGGTCACCTCGGACTGCGCGGCGTCCACCGTCTTCGGCGACTTGGCCTGCACGACGATCTGGTTCAGCGCCCCGTAGCCGGTCAGGCTCTGCTGCACGGCCGGCAGCGGTGCGATGGCGACGTCGTCGGCGTCCTGGAAGCCGGACGAGCCCTTGGTCTTCAGCACGCCGACGACGGTGAAGTTCACCCCGCTGACGGTGATCTGTTTGCCCAGCGGGTCGACCGTGCCGAACAGGTCCTGCGCCACCGTGTTCCCGATGACCACGACCTTGCGGTCGTTCAGGACGTCGTCGTCGGTGAAGTACGTGCCCTGGGCCACCGGGTCGTTGGACGCCTCGAAGTACGCCGGGTACGTGCCGACGAACTGCTGGATCGCGTGGGCGGTCCCCTCGTACGTCGCGTTGGCGGACGACGCGGTCACCACGGGCGAGACGCTTTTCACCGAGGGCGCGTCGGTCGTGTCGGCCAGCGCGCGGGCGTCCTCGACGGTCAGGCTCTTGGCCTGCGCGCGGGGCCCGGTCTGCTGCGCCGCGCCGCCGGCCCCGCGGAGCAGCCGGGCGAGCCCGCCGCCCCCGCCCCCGCCGCCGCGGCCGCCCGACGTGGACGGCATGACGGTCAGGGTGTTGGTGCCGAGGCGTTCGATGTTCTTCTGCACCTGCTGGGACGAGCCGTTCCCGACCGCCACCAGCATGATCACGGCGCCGACGCCGATGAGGATGCCGAGGGTCGTGAGGCCGCTGCGCAGCTTGTTCGCGGCCAGCCCGCGCAGGGCGAACCTGAGGACTTCCAGCGTCATCGGTGCCACACCCCCGTCCCCGTCGGTCCGGGCGGCGGGCCGGCCACGGGCGCCGCGCGCCGGTCCTCGACGATGCGGCCGTCGACCAGCCGGATCACCCGCTTGGCGCGCGCCGCGACGTCGTCCTCATGGGTGATCAGCACGATGGTGCGGCCGTCGGCGCTGAGCCGGTCGAGCACGCCCAGCACGTCGTCCGTGGAGCGGGTGTCGAGGTTGCCGGTGGGCTCGTCGGCCAGCAGGAGCGCCGGCGAGGTCACCAGCGCGCGGGCGACGGCGACGCGCTGCTGCTGTCCGCCGGACAGCTCGTTCGGCTCGTGCCCGACGCGGTCGGCGAGGCCGACCTGGTCCAGCGCGGCCAGCGCCCGCCGCCTCCGCTCCGCGGCCTTGACGCCGCCGTACGCCAGCGGCAGCTCGACGTTGGCCAGGGCGCTCATCCGCGGGATCAGGTTGAACGACTGGAACACGAACCCGATGCGCCGGTTGCGCAGGATCGCCAGCCGCCGGTCGTCGAGCGCGCCGACGTCCATGCCGTCGAGGAGGTACCGGCCGCCCGTGGGGACGTCGAGACAGCCCAGGATGTTCATCAACGTCGACTTGCCCGAGCCGGACGCGCCCATGATGGCCACGTAGTCGCCCTCGTCGACGGCGAGGCGGACACCGCGCAGCGCGTGCACCGCCGTGTCGCCGGCCCCGTACACCTTGGTGACGTCCTGGACGTCGAGGACGGTCACCCCCGGCCTCCGCCGCGGGCGCCGCCGAAGCCGCCGCCGACACCGCCGCCGGCGCCGGGGAAGCGACCCGAGGGGAATCCGCCGCTGCCCGCCGTGGAGCTCAGCGCGATCAGGACCTGGTCGCCCTCCTTGAGACGCGACGTGATCTCGGTGCCCTGGTCGCCCTGGACGCCGATCTGCACGACCTGAACGACCTGCTTGCCGCCCTGCAGCACGGTCACCGTGCTGCGGCCGCCCGCGGTCCGGACGGCGGCGGTCGGGACGTACAGCACGTTCTCCGCCCGCGCCGTCGTCACCCGCACCGTGGCGGTCGCCCCGATGCGGAGCCCGGCGGGCGGGTCGGTGAGCGAGACGGTGACGCCGTACTGCACGACGTTGTTGGAGGTGGTCGCGGTCTGGTCGATGGCGGTGACCTTGCCGGACGCCTGGGCGCTCTGGACCGCGTCGAAGGTCACGGTCGCGCTCTGGCCCTTCTTGAGCTTGGCGACGTCGGCCTCGGTGAAGTCGCCGGTGACCACCAGCTTGGAGGTCTCGGCGATGGTCATGAACCCACCGCCGGATCCGCTCGACGAGCCGCCCGAACCGGCCGAACCCGACGAGCCGCCGGCCGCTCCACCGGCGCCGGAACCACCGGATCCGCCGGAGCCCGACGACCCGGAGGAACTGCTCGAAGAGCTGCTCGAACCGCTGGAGGACCCGCCGACGGTGCCGTTGACCGCGACGATGGTGCCGCTGAAGGGCGCGACGAGCTCGGTGCCGTCGAGGGCGCGCTGGGCGCTGTTGTAGGAGGTCTTCGCCTGCATGTAGGAGGAGTAGCCCGAGGCGGTCGACGTGTCGCCGGCCTCGGCGGCGTTCAGGGCGGCCCGCGCGGCCTCGAGGTCGTCCCGGGCGTTCGCGTCGTCGAGGGTGGCGAGAACCTGGCCCTTCTTGACCTTGTCGCCCACCTGAACGTTGATCTTGTCGACCGTACCGCTGGTCGCGAAGGAGAGGTCTTGGGAGCGGGCGCTGGCCACCGCGCCGGAGGCCGACACCGAGGCGACCACGGTGCCACGGCTCACCTGGACGGTCCGGCCCGGGGACGACGCGCCCGCGTCGTCGCTCAGCGAGAAGTACGCGACCCCGGCACCGCCCACGAGCAGAACGGCCAGAGCGCCGTTGATGAGCACGCTACGACGTCGGAGGAGGGATTTCACCGCCACAGCGTCCCGGAAACTGCTTGGGCGAACCTGATCCGATCCTGAGAGGTTTCTGTGAGCTCATAAGGCCGCGGTACGGGCTCCGAGGCCACGACCAGTGGCCGACCACGGTCGGAGAGGCCGCCTTCAGGGAACTTTGAGGATGGGCTCGGGTGCCTGTGACCTTCATCCGGCAGGATTCCGCGCGTGAACCGCCCGACCATGCGCGATATCCGAAGGCCACCGTGGCTCACCGCCGGTGCGGTGCTCATGCTCACGACCGGGGTGGTGGCCTTCGGCGACTCCACCGCCGCCGGCACGGCCTACGCCGTGGTGCGGCGCGGAACCGTGACGGCCACCGCCGGCGCCGCCGGCACCGTACGGAGTGCCGACACCCGCGAACTCGTCTTCGGGACCTCCGGAACGGTGCAGGAGATCGAGGTCACGCCGGGCACCCGGGTGCACGCGGGCCAGGTCCTCGCACGGCTCGACGACACGGCGGCCCGGGAGCAGGTCGCCGTCGCGAAGGCAGTGCTCACGGCGGCTCAGCAGACTTACGCCGACGCACTGCGTGTCTGCACCGGCGGCGGCGCGGGCTCCGGCGGCACGGGCGGCGGCGCGTCGAACGGGTCGGCGGGCGCGAACGCCGCGAGCGGGGGCACCGGGAGCGCGTCCGGGACGACGGTGCGGACGGCCGGCTTCCGGCGGCCTCGGCCGACGCGAAAGCCGGCCCCGACGCCCACCGGCACGTCGCCCACCCCGACACCCACGCCCACCCCGACACCCACGCCGACCCCGACGCGGCCGACGCCGACGCCTTCACCCACTCACTCGCGGCCGACCGGGCATCCCACGCCCACCGGCCACCCGACACCGACCGGCCGTCCGAAGCCGACCGGACGTCCCAAACCGACCGGGCGCCCGAAGCCGAGTGGCCGCCCGAAGACCGGCGGCAGGCCCGGCGCGGGCGGTGGCCGTCCCAGTACGGACGGCGGCCGTTCCGGCGCGGGGGGTGGCGGCGGCTGCCAGCCGAACGCCGCCGAACAGGCCGCCGCGAAGGTCACCCAGGCGGAGGTCAACGTACGGCAGGCCGAACGCACGCTGTCCGACACCACCCTCGAGGCGCCGATGGCGGGCACCGTGCTCTCGATCGCGGGAGCGGTCGGCGACCAGACCGGTTCGGGGAAGAGCGGCTTCCTCACGCTGGGCAACCTGGAAGACCTTCAGGTACGGGCCCTGTTCTCACTCGGTGACGTGGATCGGCTCAAGGTCGGCCAGCAGGCGACGATCGGACTCGGGATGTCGCCGAACGGGCGGTACACCGGGAAGGTGACGGGCATCGACCCGGCGGCCACCACCAGCGGCAACCTGGCGCGGGTGGGCGTGAACATCTCCCTGGACGACCCGCCGGACGGCGTGCTCGTCGGCATGAGCGCGACCGTCGACGTCGTGACCGCCCAGGCCCAGAGCGTGCTGTACGTCCCCGCCGACGCGGTGCGGACCGCGCCCGGCGGCAGGACCACCGTGCTCGTACGACACGACGGACGGGGCGTCACGCGGACGGTGAGCCTCGGGGTCCGGAGCGACCGTTACGTGGCGATCACCGGCGGCCTGTCCTCGGGCGACAAGGTCGTGCTGCCGACGGGCAACGGCCCGGACGGCTTCCCGGACGGCACCTTCCCCGGCGCCTGACGCCCGCCGGGCGCCGCCTGCCCCCACGGGCAAGGGCCCCGACGACCTCCCGGACCGGAGCCCTCCCCGGCGCCCGACGCCCACCGCCTGCCCGACGGGCGACGGGCGACGGCGCCTCCTCCGGCGGCTCACGGCGGGTCGGGCGGCGCCAAGACGCAAACGGCCCGGCCGAGACGGTCCCTCGTTCGGGACCGCTCCGCCGGGCCGCCTGGCTGGTTCCCCCGCCGGGACCTCGTCGCTCGGGTCAGCTGCCCGAGTTGGAAGCGAGCGTCACGCTCACCGTGTGCTTGCTGCCGCCCCGCAGGTAGGTCAGCGAGATCTTGTCGCCGGGCTGGTGGCCGCGGATCGCCGCGGACAGGGTCTGGGAGTCCCCGATGGTCTTGCCGTCGATCTGGGTGACGATGTCACCCTCCTGCAGTCCGGCCGCGGCCGCCGGGGTGCCCTTCTGCACGCCCGCGACGAGCGCGCCCTGCTGGTCGCCGGCCGCGTCGGACAGCGAGACGCCGAGGTAGGCGTGCGTGGCCTTGCCGGACTTGATGAGCTGGTCGGCGACCTGCTTGGCGGTGTCGATCGGGATCGCGAACCCGACGCCGATGTTGCCGTTGCTGCCGCCGGACGTGGCGATCGCGGTGTTGATGCCGATGACCTGGCCGGAGGCGTTCACCAGCGGACCACCGGAGTTGCCCGGGTTGATCGCCGCGTCGGTCTGGATCGCGTCGCCGATCGTCGCTCCCGAGCTGCTCTGCCGCTGCCCGCCCTGCTGGCCCCAGCCGGGGAAGCCGGGCTGCTGTTGCTGCTGGTCGTCGCCCTCGTTCAGGGTGCGGTGCAGTGCGCTGACGATGCCGGAGGTCACCGATCCCTCCAGGCCGAGCGGGCTGCCGATCGCCACGACCGGGTCGCCGACCTGGAGCCGGTCGCTGTTGCCGAGCGTCGCGGGCTTGAGCCCGGAGACCCCGGATGCCTTGATCACGGCCAGGTCCGTGGACGGGTCGGTGCCGAGCACGGTGGCCGAGGCCTTCTTCCCGTCGCTGAAGTTCACCGTCATCTGACCACCCTGGGTGGCGTCGGACACGACGTGGTTGTTGGTCAGGATGACGCCGTCGGAGCGCAGGATGATGCCGGAGCCCTCGCCCTCGCCGGTCTGGGTGGTCACCGTGATCGACACGACGCTCGGCTGCACCGCCTGGGCGATGGCCGCGATGCCGGTGACGCTCTTGTTGGACGCCCCCTGCACGGCGGTCGGGCTGGCGTACACGGTCCGGCCGTGGTCGACCAGCGCCGCGACGGCGCCTCCGGCGAGTCCTCCGGCGAGGACCAGGGCCAGGGCGATGCCGCTGGCGGCCACCTTGCGCCGCGCCGTCAGCCGGCCGGCGGGATGCTGCTGCGTCTGGGCGGGGTACGCGTACGGGCCCGGCTGCGCGCCGTACGGCGATCCGTACGCTCCGGGTCCCTGCGGAGGCTGCTGGCCCGGCATGCCGTACGCCGCGGCGCCGGCACCGTGCTCGGCCTGCGCTCCGTACGCCGCGGCGCCCGCGCCGTGCGGCTGCTCGGCGTGCACTCCGTAGGCCGCCGCCTCCGGTCGCGCGCCGTACGACTGCTCGTCCTGACCGCCCTGCGGCGCCTGCGGGCCGTGCGCCGGCGGCTCGGCCGGTGTCTCGGCGGCCGCCGGCGGCACCGGGTTCAGCGGTCCGGTCCGCTCCTCGGACGGCTGCGGCTCGGACGGCGGCCAGGAGCGCACGTCGTCGGGCTGCGCTTCGGTTGTGGACGAGGAACCCGTCTGTGACTCCACGGACGGGTTCGTCCCGGGCTGCGACTCCTCGGGACGCTCGTCCGCGGGCCGGTCGTGGGTTTCCATGGCTTCGTCCCCCAAAGTCGGTACTTTGTCTGACACTTCGAGGATGTCCACCGCGTCTTGAACGAGGCTGAGCCCAACCTGAGAATTGGCGCAATAAGGCCCTGGTAAAAGCCGAAGACCGGACGCGCCCTACGCGGAGACCGTCTCCGCGGGGTCCGCCTCGACCGCGTCCGGGTCGAGCGGGAGGGTGATGATGAAGGTGGCGCCGTCGCCCGGTGCCGTCTCGACCTCGACCGTGCCGCCGTGCGCGTGCACGAGGCCGGCGACGATCGCCAGGCCGAGGCCGGTGCCGCCGCGGCCGCGGGCGGGATCGGCCCGGTAGAACCGCTCGAACACCCGCTCCGCCTGCTCCCGTGGCATGCCCGGCCCCTGGTCGGCGACCTCCAGCACGGCCGCCGGGGAGTCGCCCAGCCGTCCGGAGTGCACCGTCACCTCGACCGGCGTACCGGCCGGGGTGTGCTGCAGCGCGTTGGTCAGCAGATTGCGGATGACCTGCCGCAGCCGGAGCTCGTCCCCGGTCACGATGAACGCCGAGCCGCTGCGCACGGACAGGGTGATCTTCCGCTCCCCGTCGAGGACGCGGGCGTCGTGCACGGCCTCGGCGGCCAGGGCGAGCAGGTCGACGGGGTGCATGGCGAGGGGACGCTGCTGGTCGAGCCGGGCCAGGAGCAGCAGGTCGTCCACGAGCGCGCCCATCCGGACCGCCTCGTCCTCGACCCGGACGATGAGCCGGTCCAGCTCCGCGCGGTCGACGTCCTCGCGCTGCCGGTAGTACTCCGCGAACCCCCGAATGACGCTCAGCGGCGTGCGCAGTTCGTGGCTGGCGTCGGCGACGAAGCGGCGCATGCGCTCCTCGGACTCGCGGGCGGTCGCCTCCGACCGCGCCTGCGCGTGGAAGGCCGTCTCGATCTGGGCGAGCATGCCGTTGAGCGCGTCGCCCAGGCGGCCGACCTCCGTTCGCGGGTCGGCGTCGGGGACCCGGCGTGACAGGTCGCCGGTCGCGATCGCGGCCGCCGTGTGCTCGATGTCCTCGAGGGAGCGGAGGCTGGCGCGCACGATCGCGATGCCGAGCCCGGCGATGAGGACGACGACGACGCTGCCGACGACCAGCTCGACGCCCACGAACCTGCGCACCGTGCGCCCGGCCTCGGTCATGTCGATGGCCACGACGATGTAGCCGGTCCCGGCCGGCTCGACGCGCACCCGCCAGCGGATGTCCCCGGACTCCGCCCCGACGGTGAACGGCTTGTCGGTGTGCTCGTCGAGCCAGGCCGAGTCCTCCGGGACCGCGGGGTTCGGCTGGACGACCCCCCAGGGCGACACGGACGTGCTCTTGGCCACCTTGCCGTCGGCGTCGCGAATCTGGACGATGGACCCGCCGCCCTGCCCCGGCAGCGGCTTGCCCGGCTGGCTCAGGGAGCGTTCGGCCCGGTGGAGCAGGTCCTGCAGTTGCAGGTCGGTGCGGCCCAGCAGGTAGTCGCGCATCACCGAGACGCTCGCGACGCCGACCACCATGAGGGCCAGGATCACGAGGGTGACGACCGCGGCGATGAGCTTGATCCGCAACGGGGTCCGGGCGGACAGGCTCCGCGCCCAGGCGGCCATCAGCGCTCCGGCGGCAGGCGCAGCACGTAACCGACCCCGCGCAGCGTGTGGATCAGCCGGGGGCCGAGCTTGTCGAGCTTGCGGCGCAGCACCGAGACGTAGGACTCGACGATGCCGGTGTCACCGCGGAAGTCGTAGTCCCAGACGTGGTCGAGGATCTGCGCCTTGGACAGCACACGGTTGGCGTTGGTCATGAAGTAGCGCAGCAGCTTGAACTCGGTCGGCGACAACTGGATCGGCTTGCCCGACCGCCAGACCTCGTGGCTCTCCTCGTCCAGCTCGAGGTCGGCGAAACTGAGGCGCGGCGGCGGCTCGGCGGGACCGCCCTGGGCGCGGCGCAGCACGGCGCGGATGCGGGCGATGACCTCCTCGAGGCTGAACGGCTTGGTGACGTAGTCGTCCCCGCCGAGCGTCAGCCCGCGGATCTTGTCCTGCGTGGCGTCCCGCGCGGTGAGGAACAGCACCGGGATGTGGGCCCCGCCGCCGCGCAGCCGGCGGATGACGTCGAAGCCGTCCATGTCGGGCAGCATGACGTCCAGCACGATCAGGTCGGGTCGACGCTGCAGCGCGACCTGGACGGCCTCGGTGCCGCCGGTCGCCGTCGCCACCTCGAATCCCGCGTACCGCAGGCTGCCGGACAGCAGCTCGAGGATGTTGGGCTCGTCTTCGACCACGAGAAGTCGCGCTTCAGTCACCCCTCCATAGTGACCTGCTGAGTTGAGTGCTACCTGAAAGCGTCCTGAGAGCCCGCTCGGGAGACGCACCGGAGGCCCTGGGCGTCGGGAATGAACCAGGTAGATGTACGTTACACATAACACCGGTGCAGGAGGGTACGGACAGACCTCGAACAGAGGCACGACGGCGGAGGGGGTCCCGCGTTGGTGACCAAAGTTCCCCGGGCGTACACGGCACCGCCCCCGGCACTTCCCACGATCTCGACACGCCCCCGCAACCGATGGTGGGGCGAGGTACTGCTGCTCTTCGTCGTGTACCTGATGTACGACGGCGTGCGGATGCTGGTGGCGGCGGGCCACGGGCAGGCGTTCGCCGACGCGCATCACGTGCTCGGCCTGGAGCGGGCGCTGCACCTCGCCCACGAGCGGGCCGTCAACCACGCCGTCTCCCGCCTGCCGGTCCTCGGGATCACGATGTCGTACGCCTACGCGACCCTGCACTACGTGGTCACGCCGGTCGTGCTGGTGTGGCTGTGGAAGCGGCGCCCCTGGCAGTACGCGCGGGCCCGTACGACGCTGGTCGCCGCCACCCTGCTCGGGCTGGTGGGCTTCTCGTTGTTCCCGACGGCCCCGCCGCGGATGCTGCCGGGCTTCGTCGACACGCTCGCGAAGTACCACGAATGGGGCTGGTGGTCCGGGGACGCCAGCGCGCCCAAGGGCCTCGGCGGTCTGACCAACGAGTTCGCGGCGATGCCGTCCCTGCATGTGGGCTGGGCGGCCTGGTGCGGCTGGCAGGTCGCGCGCAACACCACCCGCCGCCTGCTGCGGATCCTGGCCGTGGCCTATCCGATCGCCATCTTCGCGGTCGTCATCGGGACCGCCAACCACTACATCGCCGACGCTGTCGCCGGACTGGCCGTGATCGTCGTCGGAGCCGGACTGGCCGGCGCGGCCGACCGGCTCCGGGGCCGATCCCCGGTCCAACGGGTGCCCGCCTCGGCCTGAAGCGACACCCCCGCCCGGCCCGACGCCGCGACTCGACCCGAGGCGCACCTGGCCTGACGCCGCGACTCGACCCGAGGCGCACCTGCGTGGTCCGACGCCGCGGCCTCACCCGGCGCACCGGCCCGGCGCGATACACCGGCCCTCGTCACACCGAGGGCCGGTACTCCGGGCGGGAGGTCCTCCGGGGGGCGTCAGGCCTTGCGCTCGTCCGCGTCGGACGGGACGCTCTTCTTCTGCCGACGCTCCCAGTCGGCCTGCCGCAACTCGTCCTCGCTGGGCGCCTCGATCCTCCGGATGTGCCGGTTCATCGAACGGATCAGGAAGAAGAGCGTCAGGCCCAGCGCGGCGACGATGAAGAAGGCCACCACCCCGGGGGTGACCTGGTCTTCGTTGACCGCGAGATACATCATGACAGGCACACCTTCTCCCGGACGCCGGCGAACAGGTCGTCCTCCGGCAGCTCCGTGTCGACCAGGGAACGCGCCAAATGGTAGTCCTCGGTCGGCCATGCCTCGCGCTTGATCTCCGTCGGGCAGGCGAAGAACGGCCCGTTCGGGTCGATCTGCGTGGCGTGCGCGAGGAGCGCCTGGTCACGGACCTCGAAGTAGTCGGCGCACGGCACGCGGGTGGTGATCTCCCACTGGAGCGGGCGGTCCTCCCAGCGCTGGAGCATCTCGGCGTAGGGCGACTCGAGCCCGGCCTTGATCATCGCCGTGTGCTCCGCCTGGAACCGCTCCTGGTGGAAGGTCAGGTGGTAGTAGAGCTTGAGCGGCTGCCACGGCTCGCCGGTGCCGGGGTACCGGTCGGGGTCACCCGCCGCGTCGAACGCCTCCACCGACACCTTGTGACACATGATGTGGTCGGGGTGGGGATAGCCGCCGTTGTCGTCGTACGTCAGGATCACGTGCGGCCGGAACTCCCGGACCGCCCGGACCAGCGGCTCGCTCGCGACCTCGATCGGCTGCAGGGCGAAGCAGCCCTCCGGCAGCGGCGGCAGCGGGTCGCCCTCGGGCAGCCCCGAGTCGACGAAGCCCAGCCACTGCTGCTCCACGCCCAGGATCTCCCGGGCCTTGGCCATCTCCTCCATGCGCACCGCCGCGAGGTTGGCCTTGATCTCCGGCTTCTCCATCGCGGGGTTGAGGATGTCCCCGCGCTCGCCGCCGGTGCAGGTGACGACCAGCACCTCGACGCCCTCGGCGGCGTAGCGCGCCATCGTGGCGGCGCCCTTACTGGACTCGTCGTCCGGGTGAGCGTGGACGGCCATCAGGCGCAACGGCTCCGTACCGGTCGATCTCTCGGACAACGTAGGCTCCCCGTCAGCGTAAGGTCGTAGTCGTCGCGCGGGTGGCCCCGGTCATCGAAGGCCGCTCCCGCCAGGTGGATTCTTCCGGAGAACACCGGCCCCCCGCACGAAGATTCCCGGGCGGGGCCACGGTAACGAGCCCCACCGACATTTCGAGGGAGGGATGCGGTGTTCGACCTCGGCGCGAACCCCGAGGCGGCCACGCCGCGACGCCGATGAGCACGCCCGACACCGCCCGCACGGGCGACCCCGACACCGCCGGAACGGGCGACCCCGCCGCCGGCCCGGGCGCCCACAAGGGCAACAAGGTGGCCTACGCGGTCATCGGCCTCCTGGTGGCGGTCTGCGCCGTGGGCTGGGCGATCATCGTGGGCTTCTCGGAGGGCAGGCCGGGGATCACCCCGGAGGTCATCTCCTTCCAGCTGGCGGATCACTCGGTGCGGGTGCACTACCAGATCAGCAAGCCGAAGGGCGACGACGTGCGCTGCGCCCTGGTCGCGTACGCCACCGACCACTCCGAGCTCGGCCGGGCCGAGGTGACCGTTCCGCCCGGTACCGGCAGTGTGGAGAGGCATCAGGAGCTGCCGACTTCCTCACGGGCCACATCGGTGACCGTCAACGACTGCCGCGTAGGTTAAAAAGGGCTCCCCACTGGGGAACAAACATGAACGTCATAACGGCATAAAGCTCTCGACGCTCGGCTACTTCACGTTCAAGTGCCGGTAGCCTAGAGAGTTCAACGGCCGCACATCCTGTGGATGAGGAGTACCCGTGACCGAGACCCGCGATGAGAACGTCACCTGGCTGACCCAGGAGGCGTACGACCGGCTCAAGGCAGAGCTGGACTACCTCACGGGTGAGGGCCGGATCGCGATCGCGCAGAAGATCGAGGCCGCCCGCGAGGAAGGGGACCTGCGGGAGAACGGTGGATACCACGCGGCCAAGGAGGAGCAGGGCAAGCAGGAGGGCCGTGTCCTCCAGCTTCAGCAGATCCTGCAGAACGCCCGCGTGGGTGAGGCACCGCGCACCGAAGGCGTGGTGGGCCCCGGCATGACGGTGACCGTGCAGTTCGTCGGTGATGACGAGGAGGTCACGTTCCTGCTGGCCTCCCGGGAGGAGAGCGGCGCACCGATCGACGTCTACTCCCCCAAGTCCCCGCTCGGTGCCGCGATCAACGGCAAGAAGGTCGGCGAGAAGGCCAAGTACAACCTGCCGAACGGCCGGAGCATGGAGGTCGAGATCCTCGATGCCACGCCGTACGTCGGCGGCTGAGGCCCCCGTTCTCCCGACGGCCGGTCGCCCGCCCGGCGACACCGGCCGAAATCCCGGATCGATCCCGCAACGTCGAGACGATCGGACCTGACGCGCGTCATCGCCCGTACGCCGGCGGCGTACGGGCGATGACGCGTGCGGTCACGGCCGGGTGGCGGCCCGTACGAGGGGCAGCGTCCGCTGCGGCACCGGCGTGGCCAGCGCGATGACGGTGGAGGTCCGCTGGACCCCTTCCACGTCGACGATCAGGTCGATGACGCGCTGGAGATCCTGGTTGCCCCGCCCGACGATGCGGCACAGCATGTCGCCGCCACCGGTGATCGTGTGCACCTCGATGACCTCGGGGATGGCCGCCAGCCGCGCGGCGACGGGATCATGCCCGCCCACCTGCCGGATCTCCAGGGTGACGAACGCGGTCACCTGGTAGCCCAGCGCGGCCGGGTCGACGTCCGGCCCGAACCCGCGGATGACCCCGCGCTCCTGCAGCCGGTCCAGCCTCGCCTGCACGGTGCCGCGCGCCACGCCCAGTCGGCGGGAGCACTCCAGGACGCCGATGCGCGGCTCGGCGGTCAGCAGCCCGATCAACCGGGCGTCGAGGTCGTCGATCATCTCGCCTCACGGATTTCCTGGGCAGGGTGTACAGATCTCCCAACCTTCGCCTGACTGCACTGTACAAGTTGTGCAGCGAACCTGTCGGGCCTTGCGCACTCTGTACCTGGCGATCGACATTGTGGGGGAACCTCGCCCACCGCAGTGCAGGGAGTAGCCATGACTGAGGTAACCGAGCGGCAGGAACTCGCGTCGCGCCCGCGCCGGGAGGACCCGTTCCCCGTCAAGGGCATGGACGCCGTCGTCTTCGCCGTGGGCAACGCCCGCCAGGCGGCGCACTACTACTCGACCGCGTTCGGGATGCGCTGCGTCGCGTACAAGGGGCCGGAGACCGGAAGCCGGGACGAGGTCGCGTACGTGCTGGAGTCCGGTGGCGCGCGGTTCGTGCTGAAGGGCGCCGTCCGCGCCGGCACCGACCTCGGCCGGCACGTCGCCGAGCACGGGGACGGAGCGATCGACCTGGCCATCGAGGTGCCGGACGCGGAGGCGGCGTACCGGCACGCGATCTCCCAGGGCGCGACGAGCGTCGAGGCCCCGCACGTCCTGGAGGACGAGCACGGCAAGGTCGTGGTCGCGGCCATCGCCGCCTACGGCGAGACCCGGCACTCGCTGGTGGAGCGGACGGACTACTCCGGTCCGTACCTGCCGGGGTACGTCGCCGCCGACCCGATCGTGGCGCCGCCCGCCAAGAGGTACTTCCAGGCGATCGACCACTGCGTCGGCAATGTCGAGCTCGGCAGGATGGACGAGTGGGTGGAGTTCTACCAGCGTGTCATGGGCTTCACCAACATGAAGGAGTTCGTCGGCGATGACATCGCCACCGAGTACTCGGCGCTGATGTCGAAGGTCGTGGCCGACGGCGGCAGAAAGGTGAAGTTCCCGCTCAACGAGCCGGCGATCGCCAAGAAGAAGTCCCAGATCGACGAGTACCTGGAGTTCTATGGTGGCGCGGGCATGCAGCACATCGCGCTGGCCACCAACGACATCCTGCGCACCGTGGACGCGATGCGCGCGGCGGGCGTGGAGTTCCTGGACACGCCGGACTCCTACTACGAGGACCCGGCGCTGCGGGAGCGCATCGGTGACGTCCGGGCGCCGATCGAGGAGCTGCAGAAACGGCGGATCCTGGTGGACCGCGACGAGGACGGTTACCTGTTGCAGATCTTCACCAAGCCCGTGCAGGACCGGCCCACGGTCTTCTTCGAGCTGATCGAACGGCACGGCTCGCTCGGTTTCGGCAAGGGCAACTTCAAGGCCCTTTTCGAGGCGATCGAGCGCGAGCAGGAACGGCGCGGGAATCTGTAGTCGACGATCTCCGGAGAAGGGGGAGATTTCCGGCAAGGGGCGCGCAAAAACTTCTTTGCGAAGGCGCGGCGACCGGTCCGGTTCCGCCGTTTCGCGGGCCGGATCGGGCAAAACGGCGAGTTCGCTTTATCGGCGTTTTGCGGCGAGGCTGGGGCGGTGAGCCTTCCCTCTTCCCGGATCACCGTGAGCGCGCTGCTGGTCGGCGCGCTCACCGCCTGCTCGCCCCACGGCGGCCCCGCCCGGTCATCGGCGGCGGCCTCGGCGCCGCCCGCCGTCGGTGCCACGAGCGCCGGAGACTCCTACGTCCCCGGTGACGGCAACGGCGGCTACGACGTCCAGCACTATGCCCTGGACCTGCGGATCACGCCCAAGGGGACGCCCGAACTGGCCGGCACCGCGACCGTCACCGCGGTCGCGACCAGCCCGCTGAGCCGCTTCGACCTGGACCTCACCGGACTGACCGTCTCCGAGGTCACGGTCGACGGCCGGACCGCCTCCTACTCCCGTACCGGCAGCGAACTCGCCGTCACCCCGGCCACGCCGATCGCCCGGGGCGGGCGGTTCGCCGTCCGGATCCGCTACTCCGGGACCCCCCGGCAGATCGACGACCCGGCGCTGGGCCGGTACGGCTGGATCAGCACCTCGGACGGGGTCTTCACCGGCGACGAGCCGAGCGGGGCGCACACGTGGTTCCCCTCGAACGACCACCCGGCGGACAAGGCGAGTTTCGACTTCCGGCTCACCGTGCCGCGCGGCCTCACCGCGATCGCCAACGGGATCCAGACCAAGGCCGCCACCAGCGGGAACTCGACGACCTACACCTGGCGCGAGGACGCCCCGATGGCGACCTACCTGGCGATGGTGGACGTCGGGCGGTTCAAGGTCCGCACCGGCCGTACGCCCGGCGGTGTCCCCGTGTACGCGGCGGTCGACCCGGCCGTCACGACCACCACGGCGGACAAGCTGTACGCCACGACCGCACAGGTCGTGAACGCGTGGTCGAAGCTGTTCGGGCCGTACCCGTTCGCGTCGGCCGGCGGCGTCATCGACGACCTCCGGGTCGGGTTCGCGCTCGAGACGCAGACCAAGCCGGAGTACAACCCGACGATGGGCGCCGACCCGACCACGATCGCGCACGAGCTGGCGCACCAGTGGTTCGGCGACAGCGTCACGATCACCCGCTGGAGCGACATCTGGCTCAACGAGGGCTTCGCGACGTACGCCGAGTGGCTGTGGGGTGAGCGGACCGGCACCGGTCCGTCCGTGCAGACGCAGTTCGACCAGCGGTACCGCCAGGTCGACAGCCCGGACCTGTGGTCGGTGCCCACGGCCGCGCCGGGCCGGTCGCAGTTGTTCGGCCGCGCGGTGTACGAGCGCGGCGGGATGACCCTGCACGCGCTGCGGCAGAAGGTGGGGGACGCGAAGTTCTTCGCGATCCTGCGGGCGTGGACCAGCGAGCACCGCCACGGGAACGCCACGACGGCGCAGTTCATCGCGCTCGCCGAAAAGGTCTCCGGCAGGGATCTCGGCAGGTTCTTCCAGGTGTGGCTGTACGGAAAGACGCGCCCGACCTCGTGGTGAGCACGAGTGGAACCTTGTGATCGGCGAGGACAGAGAGCATGCTGTGTCCCGCGTGACACCTGAGGCGTCGCGCCCTCGAAGACAACTGGAGAGGTGCATGGCAAGGCTTACCCCACGAGCTCTGTCGATCGCCGCCATCGTGGCGGCTGCCGGACTGCTCACCCCCCTTTCCGCCGCACAGGCCAAGACGGGATTCACCCCCGGCGCGCCCGGCGCCGGTGACCCCTACTTCCCCGACATGGGCAACGGCGGCTACGACGCCCGGCACTACAGCCTGTCGCTCTCGTACGACGCCGGCACCAAGGCGATCGACGCGCAGGCCACGATCTCCGCGACCGCGACGCAGAACCTCTCCCGGTTCGACCTGGACTTCCTCGGCCCGCTGAAGATCAGCAAGCTCAAGGTCGACGGGCAGCCGGCGAAGTTCGAGCGCACGGGCGCGCAGGAGCTGGTGATCACACCTCCGCACGGCCTGCACAAGGGGCGGTCGTTCACGGTGGACGTCGCCTACTCCGGCGTCCCGCAAATGATCGACGACAAGGCGCTCGGCATCTCCGGCTGGATCCAGACGCACGACGGCGCGGTGGCGCTCTCCCAGCCGTTCGGCTCCGCGACCTGGTACCCGGTCAACGACAGCACCGACGACAAGGCGACGTACGACTTCACCATCACGGTGCCGAAGGGCCTGCAGGCGCTGGCCAACGGCGAGCCGGCCGGCACGCGCACGCACGGGTCGACCACGACGTACCGCTGGGTGGACCGGCAGCCGACCGCGAGCGAGCTCGTCATGGTGGCGATCGGCCACTTCGACGTCAAGGACACCCGTACGCCGAGCGGTCTGCGCAACATCACCGCCGTCGACCCGACCTCGGTTAAGTCGGCCACGGCCGCCGACGACTTCAACCGGGCGACCTCCGACGTCATCGAGTGGGAGCAGAAGCTGTACGGCCGCTACCCGTTCGGCTCGGTCGGCGGCATCAACGTGCTGGCCCCGAACGTCGGCTACTCCCTGGAGACGCAGGGCCGTCCCGTGTACGCGCGGCGGTCGGCCGGGGCGCTCCCGAGCGCGGACCTGCTCGCCCACGAGCTGGGCCACCAGTGGTTCGGCGACGCCGTGACCCCGGCGCAGTGGAAGCACATCTGGCTGAACGAGGGCTTCGCGACCTACTCCGAGTGGCTCTACAGCGAGCAGCACGGTGGTCAGACGGCGCAGCAGTACTTCGACCAGGCGTACAACTCCCCGGACACCGACTGGACCGGCAAGGTCGCCGACCCGGGCCGTGACCACATCTTCGACGACCTGACCTACACGCGGGCCGCGATGACGATCCACCAGCTCCGCAAGGCCGTCGGTGACAAGGTGTTCTTCCAGCTGATCAAGGCGTGGCCGGCCGAGCACCGCTACGGCAACGCCACGACGGCGCAGTTCGTCGCCTTCACCGAGCACTTCACCCACAAGAACCTGGACAAGCTGTTCAAGGCGTGGGTCTACAGCGAGGGCAAGCCCGCCCTGTAGGCAAGAGCTCGAAGACGACCCGGTGACTCGGTGAGTCACCGGGTCGTTCGCTTCGCCGCGTCGGTCAGCCGGCGGCCATGCCGTTGTCGACGCTGAGCACCGCGCCGTGGATCGAGCGTCCTTCATCCGAGGCGACGTAGGCGAACAGCGAGGCGACGTCCTCCGCCTCACCCGCGTTGCGGAGGGGGGCGTACCGCATCAGCAGGTCGACCTCGACGTCGTCGGGGAACTCCCAGCTGTGGATGAGCGGCGTGTCGATCACCCCCGGGGCGATGGCGTTCACGCGGATGCCCCGCTTGATGTACTCCATCGCCAGCGCCTTGGTCATCTGGATCACCGCGCCCTTCGAGGCGCAGTACGCCACCGTGTACGCCTGTCCCACCAGCCCCGCGCTGGAAGCGATGTTGATGATGTTCCCGCCGGTCTCCAGCAGGTGCGGCACCGCGGCCTGGGTGAGGAAGAAGCACGCGTCCACGTTGACGCCCATCAGCCGGCGGTACTGCTCGACGGTCAGCTCGGTGAAGTGGTCGGACCGGGCGACGCCCGCGATGTTGCCGAGCACGTCGATCCGGGAGTGGGTGTCGGCGCACTCCCGGACCACCGCCGCGCAGGCCGCGGGGTCGGAGACGTCGGCCGTGCAGGTGGTGACCGTCCCGTCCGCGAGCGACGCGGTCTCCTTCAGCCGCTCGGCGTCGAGGTCGACGGCGAACACCGTGGCGCCCTCCCCCACCAGGCGGAGTGTGGTGGCGCGACCGATACCGGAGGCCGCCCCGGTGATCAGCGCGACCTTTCCTGCGAAACGCTGCGACATGCGGATCGTCCTTTCCGGGCGGGGCCGCCGGTGTTCAGGCGAGTACGCAGTGGGTGCCGCTGAAGATCGTCGGCATGCACTTGTTGCAGTGGATGCACAGCGACCGGGTTGCGGGGTCCTTCCGGATGCGGTTGACGAGGTCGGGCTCGCGGAGCAGCGCGCGGGCCATGGCGACGAACTGGAAGCCCTCGGCCATCGCGCGGTCCATCGTCGCCCGCTCGGTGATGCCGCCCAGCAGCGCCAAGGGCAGATTCAGGGCGGCGCGGAACTGCCGGGCGCTGTCCAGCAGGAACGCCTCCTGGTAGGGGTAGCTCCGCAGGAAACGCCCGCCGACCAGCGCGATGCCCAGCCGCTGCGGCTGCGGAAACGCCCCGGCGAACTCCCGGAGCGGCGCGTCGCCCCGGAACAGGTACATGGGGTTGAGCAGCGAACTGCCCACCGTCAGCTCCAGCGCGTCGACGCCGCCGTCGCGCTCCAGCCACTGGGCGACCTGCAGGCTCTCGTCCAGCCAGAACCCGCCCGGTACGCCGTCGTCCATGTTGAACTTCGCGAGGATGGCGATCCGGTCCCCGACGGCGTCCCGTACGGCCCGCGCGATGCCGAGCGCCACCTTCGCCCGGCCTTCGAGTGAGCCGCCGTACTCGTCCCGGCGCTTGTTGAGCTTGGGGCTGAGGAACGCACTGGCGAGATAGTTGTGCCCCAGGTGGATCTCGACCGCGTCGAACCCCGCCTCGATCGCCAATAACGCAGCGTCGCCGTACGCCTTGGTGACCCGCTCGATGTCGGCCGGAGTGGCCTTGCGGTTCATCCGCATGCTCTGTGGGTTGAACCCCCCGGACGGAGCCAGCGAGGGGACGCCATTGGACCTGCCGTTCGCCACCGGCCCGGCGTGCCCGAGCTGAGCCGAGATCGCCGCGCCCTCGGCGTGCACCGCGTCGGTCAGCCGCCGCAGACCCGGCAGCGCCTCCGGACGCATCCAGATCTGATGCCGCTCGGTACGCCCCTCCGGCGCCACCGCGCAGTACGCCACCGTCGTCATGCCGACCCCGCCCGCCGCATGCCGCCGATGGAACTCGATGAGCTGATCGGTGACCACCGCGCCCTTCGTCATCCCCTCGAACGTCGCCGCCTTGATGACCCGATTACGAAGAGTCAACGGCCCGAGCCGCGCCGGCTCGAACACGTCCGGGGCCCCGGATCCCTGATCCATATGCCTGCCTCCTGTCGCCCCGAAGATGAAGATGCGTAACGGAAAACGGCCTCCGCCGCGACGCGGAGACCGTCTCCCTTCTCAGCAACGCGTTCGCGAGTCCATCCGGGGCCACCGCCGCCTGATCATTCGCCGTCGAGCACGGTCACCTCGACGCAGTCGCCGCCGTTGTCACTGCTGCGCTTCGACTTCCGCCACTGCACGTCCGTAAGGCTCATCTGATCACTCGCCGTCGATCAGCTTCACCTCGACGCAGTTTCCGCCGTTGTCACTGCTGCGCTTAGACTTCCGCCACTGCGCCTCGTTCACGTCCATCTCTCTTCCGCCGTTCTCCTGATGAGGTCCAACGACTCTCGCTGGGAAAGGGCATGGGTGCGGATCGTCTCCCACACATCCTCTAAGGCGGCTATGTCCTCGTGGTTGCCGGTGACGATCCCGCGAACGGCCGTGTCTATATAACCCACCTCACTACCGTCGATCGTCCCGATTGTAAAGGCCCTCGACAGTCTCGGGCTGGCGTCCGAGGGGACGATCTGTACAGCGACGTGCTACGGAGCCGGACAGCGTCCGGACCCTGACGATCACAGGTGACCCCAAAGAGGCCAAGCGGGCCCGTGCATTCGCGCGCACAACTTTGGATGGGCTCGGCTGTAGCCCCAGCACGATCGACGACGGAGAGTTGATCGTCTCCGAACTGGCCACGAACGCGATCGCTGCGGCCCCCGGGAAACAGATCGACATATCGATCTTCCCGATCAAGGACCTTATCGCCATCTACGTCTACGACCCCGCGAACGAGCTACCCCGACGACAGCGCCCGACCCCGGCCGGCGAGAAAGGACGCGGCCTCGCGATAGTCAGGAGCTACTCGCAACGACACGGAATCTCCCCGAGCGCTTCGGGAGGGAAGGTCGTCTGGGCAATGGTGCGGAGGTTCTCGTGATCGACGACACTCTCACCATCGAGCACATCAAGGCCCGCTTCTCCGAATGGATAATCGCGTACGACCCGTCGATGCGCTCTTACTGGCTCCTGCACTGGCGCTACCTGGAGCTCGGGTGGTGCCGGGTCGACTCGATGCTCCGCATCGAGGCCGTGATCCTCGACATCCAACGAAGGTACGTCCCGTATGTCCGCGCTTGGGAGACGACTCAAGGCGTTGCGCTGGTATCCGCTGCGTCTAGACGAGTAGTTCCGATGTGGTCAGTGATCGAAGGCGGTCAGTGATCTGGTGACTGGTGCGCCGGTGTGGTGGTTGTGCCAGATCGCGGTGGC
>NZ_JBFAUT010000051.1:7024-70433 GCF_040679475.1 Actinoallomurus sp. NPDC052274 | reverse complement strand
GCGGCCGAGGCGGAGATCGTCCAGCTGCCCGCGGAACCGGCCACCGCGGGCCCGCCGCCCCAGCCCGATCACCACCGGCTCACCGTCCGGACCGGCCCCCACCGGCCCACCGGTGTGGCGTCCAGGCGCCACACCCTGGAGGGAACGAGATGACATCGGCCATGGGAACCACGGGACGTCACGGCGTCCACGACCTGAGAGGCCTCCTGCCATGAGGCGCGCGTCCAACCGGTTCGCGGGGGCGCCGACGGCGATCCTCCTCGCCCTGTCCGCGGTCGTCGTCGCGGTGACCCCGACGGGAACCGCGGCGGGCGCGCCGGTGTCCACGGCGGCCGTCCCGGCCCTGACCCGCGCCACCTTCGCCGACCCGCCCACCTCGGTCCGGCCGAAGTACCGCTGGTGGCAGCCGCTGGCCTACACCGACGACGGTGAGCTGGCCGACGAGCTCGGTCAGATCAAGAAGGCGGGCGGCGGCGGCGCCGAGGTCGCCCCGTTCAACGTCGAGGGCACGGGCAACAACACCAACCCGTTCCTGGAGAAGTACGGCTGGGGCACCCCGCTGTGGGCGCAGAAGACGCGGACGATGCTGGCGGCGGCCAAGGCGAACGGGCTCAGCCTCGACTTCACGATCGGCCCCCGCTGGCCCGCGACCGTCCCCACGGTCACCGACGTCAACGACGCCGCCGCGCAGCAGCAGATCGTCTTCTCCTACGAGTTCCGTCACGGCGGCACCAGCAGGTCCGGCCCGCTGCCGGCCAACCTCGACGTCTCGCCGCCCGCGGGGGCCGAGAAGACCCTCATCGCGGCGCTCATCGCCAAGTGCGCCGACGCGAGCTGCGACCACTCCACCAGCGCACCGCGGCTGCTCGACCGGTCCAGCGTCACCGACGTGACCTCGGAGGTGGACGCGCGGGGCGAGCTGTCGGTCGACCTGCCGGGCGACGCGAACAGCACGTACGCGCTGATCGCCTTCTACCAGGCGCCCACCGGGCAGTCCCTGTCCGGCTACACCGCCACCGGCACCAACTACGCCCTGGACACCTTCGGCAAGGCCGGTGCCCAGGCGACCACGGACTTCTACGACGAGCACATCCTCACCTCGGACGCGCGGAAGCTGCTCGCCCAGATGGGCACCAGCGAACTGTTCGAGGACTCCCTCGAACTCGGCACCACGCAGAAGTGGACGCCCGAGATGGTCGCGCAGTGGCAGAAGCTGCGCGGATACTCCCCGGTCGACGTTCTCCCGGCGCTGGCCGGCGCGGGCGACCAGGGCATCACCGGCAAACCGTTCTTCGACTTCGGTGACGGCCTCGGCGCCCGCGTACGCACCGACTACCGGCAGACCCTCAGCGACCTGTACATCGCGAACCGGCTCGACGTGCTGCGTGCGTGGGCTCACAAGCACCACATGGGCACCCGCATCCAGCCGTACGGCATACCGGTCGACATCTCCGACGCCGCCTCGCACATCGACGTCCCCGAAGGCGAGTCCCTCGCGTTCGGGCAGTCGGTCGGCGCCTACAGCAACGTGCAGGACTACCGGGTCGTCGCGACGGGAGCGCACCTGTCCGGGCAGCCCGTGGTGTCGGACGAATGCTGCGCGTTCTCCGGCTCGGTCTGGGGATCGACGGCCGGGGCGGGTTCGGACACCTCGAACCTGCAGGCCGTGTACCGCGGCTTCGCCGGCGGGGTGAACCAGGTCGTCTGGCATGGCTTCCCCTACCTGACCAAGGGCCCGCAGGGCGCCGGCGCACAGGAGGTGTGGCCCGGCATGACCTACGGCGGCAACACCTCCTACTCCGAGGCGTTCGGCGCCAAGGGCGGCCCGAACTGGGCCGACTACCGTGCGATCAACGACAGCGTGGCCCGCATGCAGCTCGTGCTCAGACAGGGCAGGCCGCGCTTCGACCTGGCCGTGTACTGGCAGGACTTCGGCATGAACGGCACGGGGACCACGGGAAGCGGCTCGAACAAGCAGATCCAGAGCTCGTCGGCGCTGGCGGCGGCCGGGTACACCTATGAGTACCTCAGCCCCGCCCAGCTCCGGCGCAAGGACGCCACCTACCCCGACGGCGCCCTGTTCGGCGACAGCTCGGCGTACCACGCGGTGCTGCTGAACGACCAGACGACCATGCCGGTCGACACCGCGCAGAAGCTGCTCCAACTGGCGCAGCGCGGACTGCCCGTCGTCATCGTCGGTGACCTGCCGAGCAGCGTCCCCGGAGCCAACGACGCGGCGGACCAGGACGCGAAGCTGCAGTCCTTGGTGGCCCAACTGGTCAAGCAGCGCGGCGTCGTGCGGGTGGCGAGCGAAGCGGACGTGCCGGCCGCGTTGAAGGGCTTGAAGGTGACGCCCGCCCTCACGCCGCAGAACGACTCCGGCGCGATCCTCGACGTACGCAGGCACGCGGACTCCACCGACTACTACTACCTCTACAACCAGACGAACACCGCGACCGCGCAGACGCTCACCCTCACCGGTGACGGCGTGCCGTACAGGCTGAACACCTGGACCGGTGAGATCACCGCGATCAGGAACTACACGTCCGGGCATGGCAAGGTCACCGTCCCCGTGCAGCTCAACGGCAACAACGCCGAGATCATCGCGGTCACGTCACGGCACGACGGCACCTTCAACGGCGCGCCGGGGCGGCCCGGCACCGCGAGCACGGCGAGCAGGACGAGTCCGTCGGCCGGCACGCCGAAGCCGGTGGCGCTGGGCGACTGGTCGCTCGCGGTGGAGAGCTGGGAGCCCGGCGCGTCCGGCCTGCCGGGAGACACCGCCCACAAGAAGCTCGAGCCGGTCACGCTCAAGGCCGGATCGGACGGCAGGCTGCCGGCCTGGTCGGCGATCACGCCCGACAACGGCTACGCCGTGAACCTCAAGGACGTATCCGGGACGGGCACCTACACGACACACGTCACCTTGGGCGACGAGTGGAAGGGGGTCAGCGGCGCGAGCCTCGATCTCGGCACACCGGTGGACACCGTGACCGTGAACGTCAACGGGCACGACCTGCCGCCGCTCGACCAGGCCGATCTGCGCCATGTCGAGGTGGGCGAGTACCTGCGCGCGGGTCAGAACACGATCACCGTCCGGGTCGCGTCGACACTGCTCAACGCGGTCCGCGTCGCGCCGAACACGGGCGCGTCGTCGCGGACGCCGATGGACTACGGGCTGTTCGGGCCGCTCACCCTCACGCCGTACGCCGGCACCGTTCCCCTGCTGACCGCCTCGGCGCTGGAAACGTCGCTGCCGCTGGCGAAGGGCGGGTACAACCGCGCCACCGTGGTGGTCGCCAACGGCTCCGGCAAGCCGGCCGCGGTGACGCTCAGCGCGTCGGCCGCCTCGGGGATCACCGCGACGCCGGAGAAGGAGCGCATCACGATCCCGGCCGGCGGCTCGGCGACGGTGCCCGTCGATCTGCGCGACTCCGGTGTCGCGACCGGAACGAACACCCTGACCGTGACGGCGCGGAGTGACGCCGGGCCGACCGCCACGACGACGGTGGCCCTGCGGCATTCCGACGACCTGGCCCTCAACCCGGGCGGCGCGCCGTTCCCGCGTGTGATCGCGGATGCGAGCCAGGACCGCTATCCGGCCCCCCTCGCGGTGGACGGATCAGCCGGCACGTTCTGGGTGTCGTGGGGCCGGGCCGCCGGGCAGGGCCCCACCACGGCCCGCCCGGTGCGGTACGGACTCGACTTCGGCGCGGCGATCGACATCGGCTCCGTCACCGTCGGCGGCCGGTCCAACTACGGGCCGCGCGACTACGACGTCCAGGTGTCCTCGGACGGCCGGAACTGGCGCACGGTGGCCAGTGCCACCGACACCCCGAAGGCGGGCGGAACGACGACCTTCACCTCGGTGAACGCCCGTTACCTGCGACTGAACATCACCAAGAGCTGGGACTCCGTCACCGCGAACGTGCAGATGAGTGAGCTCACGGTGCGGCCATGAGGCCGCCGGTGGCGCACGGCCCGCCGCGTCGGCGGGCCGTGCGGTGCCGGCCGACCACCGGACGACACACGATGGAAGGGATGAGATGACCGCGAACAACGGACGCGTGCGCGTCGGGCTGGTCGCCGGAGGGCTCGGGGCCTACTGGCCGCAGTTCCCCGACCTGCTGCCGCAACTCAAACGGTCCGCCGACCGCGTCTCCGAACGGATGCGCGCCCTTGGGGCGGACGTCGTGGACGTCGGCTTCATCTCCGACGCCCAGGAGGGCGCCGCCGCCGCGGACAAGCTCCGGGCCGCGGACTGCGACCTCATCGTCGGGTTCCTGACGACGTACATGACCGCGACGATGCTGGTGCCGATCGCGCAGCGCAGCGGCGCCCCCGTGCTGCTGATCAACCTGCAGCCGACCGAGTCGATGGACCACGCGACCTTCGACACGGGCCAGTGGCTGGCCTACTGCGGCGCCTGCCCGCTGCCGGAGATGGCCAACGCGTTCCTGCGCTGCGGCATCCCGTTCCGCTCGGTGTCGGGGTACGTCGAGGACGAGCGGGCCTGGGCGAAGATCGGCCGCTGGGTGCGCGCGGCGGGCGTACGGGCGGCGCTGCGCCGGGGCCGGCACGGCCTCATGGGCCACCTGTACCCGGGCATGCTCGACGTCTCCACCGACCTGACCCTCGTGCCGGCGAACTTCGGCGGCCACATGGAGGTCCTGGAGTTCGACGACCTGCGGGTCCGCGTGGAGAAGGTCACCGACGCCGAGGCGGAGGCCAAGAAGAAGGAGGCCGCGGAGATCTTCGAGCTGGCCGACTCGGTCAACGACGAGGATTTCTCCTGGGCCGCGCGCGTCGCGGTCGGTCTCGACCGGCTCGTCGCGGACTTCGAGCTCGACAGCCTCGCCTACTACCACCGGGGCCTGGACGGCGAGATCCACGAACGCCTCGGCGCGGGCATGATCCTCGGCGCGTCGCTGCTGACCGCGCGCGGCGTCCCGGCCGCCGGCGAGTACGAGCTGCGCACGTCTCTCGCGATGCTCATCATGGACCGGCTCGGCGCGGGCGGCTCCTTCACCGAGCTCCAGGCACTGGACTTCCAGCGCGGCCACGTCGAGATGGGCCACGACGGCCCGGCGCACCTGGCCATCAGCGACGCGAAGCCGCTGCTGCGCGGTCTCGGCGTCTACCACGGCAAGCGCGGCTGGGGCGTGTCCGTCGAGTTCGACGTCAAGCACGGCCCGGTGACGGCGTTCGGCCTCCGCCAGGGCCGCGACGGCCGGTTCGCGTTCGTGGTCTCCGAGGGCGAGGTCGTGGACGGGCCGCTGCTGCGGATCGGCAACACGACCTCGCGCGTCGACTTCGGCCGCGACCCGGGGGAGTGGACCGACGCCTGGAGCGCCACCGGCATCTCCCACCACTGGGCCCTCGGCACCGGCCACCGGCTCGCCGACCTGCGCGCCCTCGCGGACCTGATGGAGGTGGAGCTGATTCACGTAGGCGCCTGAAGCGCGCCGCAACGCACAAGTCGGGGGACTTTACATCAAGGAGATGGTGTGACGAGTTCCTTCCGCATGCGCAGAATGCCCCGGCTGCTGGTGCCGGTCGCGCTTGCACTCGCCGCGGTCCTGGCCCCGGGCTCGCCGGCTCGTGCGGACACCGCGCGGCTCGGTGTGACGGGCCTGCGCACCGACGCCCTGGACACCGCCCTCGGCATCGACGACGCCACGCCGACGCTGAGCTGGAAGCCGACCGCGACCGGCCGGAACGAGGCGCAGGCCGCCTACCAGGTGCAGGCCGCCTCCGCCCCGGACAGGCTAAACCACCCCGACCTGTGGGACTCCGGCAAGGTCGCGGCCACGAGCCTCAGCGCGGTCTACAAGGGTGCGGCGCTGAAGTCCCGGCAGCGGGTCTGGTGGCGCGTACGGGTCTGGGACGCCGCCGGCCGGGCCTCCGGCTGGAGCGACCCCGCGTGGTGGGAGATGGGCCTGACGGCCAAGGCCGACTGGTCGGCCAAGTGGGTCGGTGACGACCGGTGGGTCAACCGCAAGCCGACGCCGGTCACGGTCAAGGTGCCCGCGCAGGACGCCCGGTACGTCCGGGTGGACGTGACCAAGCTGGGCCTGCCGATCGTCGAGAGCGGTTCGCTGCTGTCCCGGCTGCAGCTCGCCGAGATCGTCGTCGCCGACTCGGCCAATCCGGGCGTCGACCTGGCCAAGGGCGCGGCCGTCACGGCCTCCGACGTGCGCAGCTACCCCGGCAAGTGGGAGCCGGAGTTCCTGACCGACGGGTCGCTCAGCACCGAGCAGGCACCGTTCGGCTACACCAGCAACGCCTACAAGTCCCAGGACCCGGGTCACGACATCTGGCTGCAGCTCGACCTGGGGCAGACCCGGCACTTCGACCAGGTCGTGCTGTACCCGCGCACGGACACGATGACCGCCGACGCGAAGACGCCGAACTTCCCCGTCGACTTCACCGTGCAGACCGGGAACGACGCGAACCTGCGCACCGTCGCGACGGTCACCGGCCAGGAGCCGCCGCCGGCGTACCACACCGACTTCCCGCCGCTGCCGATCCTCGCCCGGCAGTTCGACCTGGGCAAGGACGTCCGCGCGGCCCGGCTCTACATCACCGCGCTCGGCCTTTACGATGCCACCATCAACGGCAGGCCGGTCAGCGACGCGGTGCTGGAGCCGCCGAACACCGACTACCGCAAGCGCGTCGTCTACTCCACCTACGACGTGACGGGGCTGCTGCGCAAGGGCGGCAACGCGATCGGCGTACGCCTCGGCAACGGCACCTACAACGTCGCGCCGACCGCCGACCGGTACACCAAGTACGTCGGCGCGCAGGGCGCGCCACGCCTGCTCGCCCAGCTCGAGGTGACGCTGAAGGACGGCACCACCGAGCGGATCGCCACCGACGCGTCCTGGCGCACCGACCTGGGGCCGACGACGTTCTCCCAGTGGTACGGCGGCGAGGACGAGGACGCGCGGCGCGAGCAGGCCGGCTGGGACCGGCCCGGCGCGGACCTGTCCGGCTGGAAGCCCGCCGTCGAGGCCGCCGACCCGGGCATCGCCGTCGCGGCGCGCACGTCCCCGCCGATCGTTCCGGTCGGGCGTGGGCACACCGTCCGGATCACCAACCCCGAGTCCGGGACGTACGTCTTCGACCTGGGCGCCAATGTCTCGGGCTGGCCCGTGCTGCACGTCGGCGGACCGCGCGGGACCACCCTCACGATCAAGCCGGGGGAGCGGCTCGGCGACGACGGCCTCGTCGACCAGGGCACGATGATCGCCGGCGGGAACCGGCAGCCGCCGGTCGAGGACCACTACACCCTCGCGGGTGGCGGCGAGGAGACCTGGCACCCGCGCTTCGTCTACCACGGGTTCCGGTACGTCCAGGTCACCGGCCTGCCGTCGGCACCCGCCGCCGGCGACGCCGAGGCGATCGTGCTGCGCGCCGACAACGCGACGGCCGGCACGTTCGACAGCTCGGACCTGCTGCTGAACGACATCCACAAGATCACGCAGGCGTCGATCGCCGGCAACATGTTCAGCATCCTCACCGACTGCCCGGACCGGGAGAAGCTCGGCTGGCTCGAGCAGACCCACCTGGTCCAGGGGTCCGTCGCCCGTGACTTCGACGTCGAGGCCTACTACCGCGACTTCCTGCGGAACGTCGCCGAGGCCCAGCTGCCCGACGGGCACGTGCCCGACATCGCCCCGGAGTACGTCGTCTTCAGCGGATCGGCCCGCGACGATCCGAACTGGGGCAGCGCGATCATCATGTCCGCCTGGCAGCACTACCAGTCCTACGGCGACGTCGGCACGCTGCGGACCTACTTCCCGGCGATGGGCCGGTATTTCGACTACCTGACGTCGAAGACCAGCGGAAACCTGCTCGACTACGGCTACGGCGACTGGGCCGGCACGGACTCCTCCACGCCGGTCGGCATCGCCGCGAGCTATGGCTACTACCGGGACGCCGTCGCCCTCGGCAGGATCGCCCGGCTCCTCGGCGAGGACCCCTCCCGCTACGACACCGCGGCCGGGAAGATCGCCGCGGCGTTCAACGCCAAGTACCTCAAGGAGGGCATGTACGGCTCGGGCAGCCAGGCCAGTGACGCGTTCGCCCTGGACATGGGCGTCGTGCCCGCCGGCCAGCGGCAGGCCGTCACCGACCACCTCGTCAAGGCCATCGAGGCCAAGGGCTACCACCTGACCGTCGGGGAGATCTCCCTGCCCGCGGTGTTCCGGGTGCTGTCCGCGGCCGGCCGCGACGACGTGCTGCTGAAGGTCGCCCAGCAGGTCACCGCGCCGAGCTACGGCTACCAGGTGGTGCACGGCGCGACCACGCTCACGGAATACTGGGACGGCCCGACCGGCTACGGCTCCCAGGACCACTTCATGCTCGGCGCGATCGACGAGTGGTTCAACGCGGGCCTGGCCGGGATCCGGCAGGCCGACGGCGGCGCCGGCTTCACCGACCTGGTGATCCGCCCGGCGGTCGTCGGTGACCTCACCGGCGCGAGCGGAACGTACGAGACGCCGCGCGGCCAGGTGGCCAGCTCCTGGCGCCGCGAGGGCGACACGCTGCACCTGGACGTGACCGTGCCGCCGGGCGCCCCGGCGCGCGTCGAGGTGCCGCTGCTCGGCGGGAATCACGTGACCGCCACCCCCGGCGCGAAGTGGGTCGGCGCGCAGAACGGCTACGGCGTCTACGAGGTCGGCTCCGGGCGGTGGTCCTTCACCGCCGTGACCGCCTCCTCCGTCGCCCAGGACCGGCAGCAGCTCGCGGTCGAGCCGCCGTTCGGCGTGAACGTGCCCGTCCTGCCCGGTCAGTCCACGTCCACGCGGTTCCGGGTCACCAACCTGGAGGACCGCGCGGTGACCGTCCGCCCGAGCGTCTCCGTCTCGGCCGGCTTCACGGCGTCGGTGTCCGGCGGCCCGGTGCGCGTCCCGGCGCACGGCTCCGTCCAGGTCCCGGTCGCGCTGAAGCAGACCGACACGGGCGTCTCGTCGGGGACCGTCACGCTGAAGGCGGGTGACGACGGCGCGTCCGCGCCGGTCGCGGTCACCTCGAACCTCGTCCGCGCCGCGACCATGTCGGCCTCCAGCACCCACAGCGGCTCCGACCCCGGCTGGGCGAACGACGGAGGCACCGACTCGGAGGTCTGGCTGAACGGCGTCGGCGGCTGGAACGACGACACCGCCGGCGGGTTCCCCGACTCGCTGACCGCGACGTGGAACGCCCCGGTCACCCTCGGCCGGGTCCGCGTCCTCACCCTGAACAGCGCCAAGTCCTCGGCGGCCAAGTCCGGGATCCGGGACTTCGACATCGAGGTGCGCACGGGAGACACCTGGTGCACCGTCGCGACGGTCAGCGGCAACACCGCGGGCACCGTCGAGCGGACCTTCGACCCCGTCCAGGCGTCGGCGCTGCGCGTCGTCGTCCACGACTCGAACGACCACAACTACAGCCGGGTGATCGAACTCGAGGGTTACACCTTCTGACCGGCAGCTCAGCACAACCCTGCTTCACCAAAGGATTCACCGAATGAAGAAAGAAACGCCGGCCGACGGGTTCAGCCGCCGCGGCTTCCTCCTGACGGCCGGCACCGTCGCCGCGGGCGCGGCCCTCGCCTGGGGTTCGCCCCTCGGCGAGGCCGCCGCCCGCGCCGCGGGCTCCGGAACGGCCGGTTCGTTCGCCCGGCCCGACGTGTCCGTCGCGCCGAAGTTCCGCTGGTGGTGGCCGGACGGCAACGTCGACCCCGACGAGATCCGCCGCGAGGTCGACCAGATCGCCGACGCCGGTTTCGGCGGCGCGGAGATCGCCGCCGTCCACCACAGCATCTCCGACAAGTCCGTGCTCGACCCGGCCGGGCACGGCTGGGGCACCCCGGCGTGGGTGGCCGCCGTCGAGGCGGCGCTCGACCAGGCGCAGCGGCGCGGCGTGACGATCGACCTCACGATCGGCCCGTCCTGGCCCGCCGCGGTGCCGACGATCACGCCGGACGACACCGCGGCGGTCAAGGAGCTGGCCTACGGCTCGGCGACCGTCGCGGCCGGCGCGACCTACGACGGACCGGTGCCGGCGCCCGCGCGCGCGGCCGCGTCCGCGGCGAAGGTCCAGAAGCTCTTCCTCGTGCAGGCCGCGCGGGTGAACACGGCCAACTCCACGCGCAAGGAGACCGGCCTGGACCTCGCCTCGGTCCAGGACCTCACCGGGAAGGTCGCGGACGGGCGGCTCTCCTGGACCGCGCCGTCCGACGGCTCCTGGGTGATCATCAGTCACTGGGAGCGCGGCTCGGCGCAGACGCCCGAGTCCGGCCCGCACACCGCCCCGGCGGCCTACGTCGTCGACCACTTCAGCGCCGCCGGCACCAAGGCCGTGACCGCCTACTGGGAGGAGCACATCCTCACCAAGTCGGTGCGCAAGCTGATCAAGAAGGCGGGCGCCACGCTCTTCGAGGACTCGATCGAGATCGAGACCAAGGCGCTGATGTGGACCCCGGACCTGCCCAAGGAGTTCCAGAAGCGCAAGGGCTACTCGGTGCTGCCGTACCTGCCCGCCATCACGCAGGACAACGGCAACCAGCTCTACGCCTACGAGGCCGCGGCGACCCGGCGCATCCGCTACGACTACTGGGACGTCATCTCCCAGCTGTTCAACGAGAACCACATCACCGCGCTGCGGGACTGGGCGCACTCGGTCGGCCTGGAGTTCCGCTGCCAGCCGTACGGGCTGCAGACCGACGCGATCGCCTCGGCCGCCATCCTCGACGTGCCGGAGGGCGAGTCGATCGGGTTCCACAACCTCGACGACTGGCGGAGCCTGGCGGGCGGCCGTGACATGGCCGGCCGGAAGGTCCTGTCCGGCGAGATGGGCGCCTACACCGGCGGCGCGTACAACACGACGTGGAAGAAGTTCCTGCTCACCGTCGGCGGCGCGTACGCGGCCGGGCTGAACCGCAGCGTCATCCACGGCTTCTCCTACGCCACCGCGCCGGGTGTGAAGTGGCCCGGCTACGCCGCCTTCACCCCGTACAGCGGGAGCATCGGCTACGCCGAGTCGTGGGGACCGCGCCAGCCCACCTGGCGGCACATCAAGGACATCTCCGGATACCTGAGCCGCGTCCACCAGGTGCTGCAGACCGGCACGCCGCGCGTCGACGTCGCGGTCTTCCGGCAGACCGGCTACTCCAAGACCGGCATCGGCGTGTCCTGGTTCACCGCGACCGGCATCACGCTGGGCTGGAACCACCAGTTCATCAGCGCGCCACTGCTGGACCTGCCGAACGCCGGCGTCCGCGGCGGCCGGCTCGCCCCCGACGGCCCGCGGTACAAGGCCGTGTTCGTCGAGGGCGACCACTTCTACAACATGGACTCCACGCTGCAGCTCGGCGTCGCCGAGAAGCTGCTGAAGTTCACCAGGGCGGGCCTGCCGATCGTGCTGCTCGGCGACTGGTCCGCACCCGTGGTGCCGGGCCTGGGGTCCGACGCCGAGAACGCCAGGCTGCGGTCGGTCGTGACCGACCTGCTCAAACAGCCGAAGGTCAAGGTCGTCGCCACCACGACCGACGTCCCCACGGCGCTCGCCGACCTCGGCGTCACGCCCGACGTGACCTACGCGCAGAGCTCGACGCTGCTCAACTTCCACCGGTACGACGACAAGGGCGACATCGACTACTACTACCTCTGCAACGGCAAGCACGCCGAGACGGTCAAGCCGCCGGTCGCCGCGATCGACCACCAGGTGTCCTTCACCCGCAACCACAAGAACGCGGTGCCCTACCTCCTCGACCCCTGGTCCGGGGAGGTACGGCGGGTCGCCCTCTACACCGAGGACGGCGACAAGGTCACGATGCGGGTCACCCTGCAGCCCGGCGAGGTGCTGATCGTCGCGCTGGCGGGCCCCGGAAGCCTCGGCGACGCGCCCGGGCGGGCCCACGCCACCGGCACCGAGGCCCCCGAGGTCGTGTTCGCCGACGGCAGGCTCATGGCCCGCGCGACCGCGGCCGGCACCTATGCGACCACCCTGTCCACGGGCCGCACGGTACGGACGGAGATCCCGGACGTCCCCGCGCCGATCACGCCGACGAGCTGGCGACTGGAGGTCGAGGACCTGCAGCCCGGCGCGTCCGCGACCGAGACCAAGACGGTCGTCCACCGGCTGACCCTGGACTCGCTGCAGCCGTGGCCGAACATCCCCGAACTGGCGGACGTCTCGGGCATCGGCCGCTACACCACGACCGTCGACCTGCCCCGGCCCTGGACCAGCGCGTACGGCGCGTACCTGCGACTGGGCCAGGTCTTCGACACCTGCCGGGTCACGGTCAACGGCAGGCAGGTGCCGCCCGTCGACCAGATCAACCCGGTCGTCGACGTCGGCCCGTACCTGCGGGCCGGCGCGAACACCATCACGGTGGAGGTCGCGACGACCCTGAACAACCGGCTGCGGGTGTCCGACCCGTCCGTCTACGGCGTCGCGTCCCGCCAGGCGTACGGGCTCATCGGTCCGGTCAGCCTGGTCCCGTACGCGCAGGCCGTGATCGCCTAATCCCACCCCGACCCCGGGCCGGTCGCGGGGGTCCTCCGTCTCCCCGCGACCGGCCCGGCTCCCACCTCTCCGATTCACCTCTCCGCACCAGCACGAAATTCGAGGTCGCATGAGCCCCTGGAAGCGACGTCACCGTCTCGCTCTCACCGCCGCCGGACTGGCAGCCCTGGCCGCGCCGGCCCTGACCGTCCCGCCGGCCCTTGCCGGGACCACCGCCGCCAAGGCGGTCGCGGCCCACCCGTGGGACGCCTACAACCTCTCGCCCAAGACCCGGACCGTACGGCCCGCGGCGATCTACAACACCAACGGCACCGTGACGAACCCGTCCGCCGTCCTGAGCGGTAAGACGACCCGGATCACCGGCAACGGCTCCTACGTCACGCTGGACTTCGGCAAGGACGTCGGCGGACCGGTCACGCTGCACTTCGCCGGCTCCGACGGCGCGCAGCAGGTCGGCCTGGCGTTCAGCGAGTCCTCCGACTACGTCGGCACCGACTCCGACGCCTCCACCGGCGGGCCGCGCAAGACCGACGGCGTGCTGTACGCCGACGTGAACGGCCCGACCACCTACACCACGCCCGCCCAGTACCAGCGCGGCGGCTTCCGCTACCTGACGCTGTTCGTGTCCTCCGCGGGCGGCGTCGACCTCGACGACGTGTCCGTGCACTTCACGGCCGCGCCGGCGATGGAGAACCCCGCGGAGTACGCGAACTACTTCTACTCCAGCGACCCGCTGCTCAACCGCATCTGGTACGCGGGCGCCTACACCGTCCAGCTCAACACGATCGACCCGAAGACCGGCCGCACCTGGGAGCCGCCGGCCGCGCTGTGGGACAACACCGGCGACGTCGGCGTGGGCGACACCATCCTCGTCGACGGGGCCAAGCGCGACCGCACCGTCTGGCCGGGCGACCTCGGCATCGAGATCCCGACGGCGTACGCCGCCTTCAACGACACCGTCTCGGCGCGCAACGCGCTCACCACGATCTTCCAGCACCAGAAGACCACCGGTGAGCTGCCGTACTCCGGGCCGATGATGAACAAGTACGGCTCCGACACCTACCACCTGTGGACGCTGTCGGCGAGCTACGACTACTACCGCTACACCGGCGACTCGGCGTGGCTGGCGAGCGTCTGGGACGCCTACAGGCTCGGCGTCGACTACAGCCTCGCCAAGCTGGACGCGAACGGCCTGCTGTCCATCACCGGCACCGGCGACTCGGTGCGCATCCTCACCAAGGGCGAGAACTTCACCGCCAACGCCCTGCTGTGGCGGGTGCTCAACACCGGATCGGAGCTGGCCGCCGCGCGCGGCGACGCGGCGCTCGCCGCGTCGTACGCGAGCAAGGCGGCGGCGCTGCGTACCGCCATCAACAAGTACTTCTGGGACGACAGCGTCGGGGCGTACAAGTACTACCCGACCCAGACGATCTACCCGCAGGACGGCAACTCCATCGCGGTCTGGTACGGCCTCGCGGACGCGGACCAGGCCCGGCGGATCAGCGCGCAGCTCACCGGGAACTGGAACGACGTCGGCTCCACCGCGCCGGAGAACAAGGGCAACCCCGGCGTCTTCTCCGGCTCGCTCGAGGTCAACGCGCACTTCGCGGCGGGCGGCCAGGCCGCGGACCAGGCCGGCGTGGACCTGATCCGCCGCGAGTGGGGCTACATGCTGGACAACCCGCACGGCACCCAGAGCACCTTCTGGGAGTCCTACCGGGCGGGCGAGTCCTGCCTGTTCTGCAGCAACTACGTCAGCCTCGCGCACGGCTGGGCGACCGGCCCGACCCCGGCGCTCAGCTCCTACGTCCTCGGTGTCGCCCCCGACACGCCCGGCGGGCGTACGTTCCACTTCGTCCCGCACGTGGCCGACCTGACGTTCGCCCAGGGCCGGGTCACCACCGAGTACGGGCCCGTGGACGCCTCCTGGCGCATCGACGACGGCGCGTTCAGCGCGCACGTCGCCGCGCCGAAGGGCACGACCGGCCGCGTCGGCGTCCCGACCCTCGGCAAGAGGATCCAGGTCCGCGTCAACGGGAAGCTCGCCTGGAACGGCACCCGCGCCAAGGGCTACGGCGCGCACGTCGACGGCGACTTCATCTACCTCGAGGGCCTGACCGCCGGCAACTACACGATCGAGACCAAGGCGCTGGGGGGCAAGTGAGCACACCCGAAGGTACGGGCGTGCCTGAACGTACGGGCGCGAGCGCGCCCAAGGGAATGCGCGCGCCGTTCTCGCGGCGCGGGTTCCTCGGCGTCGCGGGCGGCGCGGTCGCGGCCGTCGGCCTGGCCGCGCCGGCCCGTACGGCGTCGGCCGCCGCCGTGGCGTCGGCGGCCCCGGCCGTCGCGCCGTTCCCGCTGAGCGGGGTCGCGCTGCTGGCGAGCCGGTTCCACGACAACATGGACCGGACCTGCGCGTACCTGAAGTTCGTCGACACGGACCGGCTGCTGCACATGTTCCGGGTCAACGTCGGGCTGCCGTCGACGGCCGAGCCGTGCGGCGGCTGGGAGGCGCCGGACGTCCAGCTACGGGGTCACTCCACCGGGCACCTGCTGTCCGCGCTCGCCCAGGCGCACGCGAACACCGGCGACGACGCGTACGCCGCCAAGGGCCGCCACCTCGTCGGCGAGCTGGCCAAGTGCCAGGCGGCGGCGCCGGGAGCGGGCTACACGACCGGATACCTGTCCGCCTTCGAGGAAAAGGTTTTCGACCAGCTCGAGGCCGGTGGCAAACCCTGGGCGCCGTACTACACCCTGCACAAGATCATGGCGGGGCTGCTCGACCAGTACCGGCTGAGCGGCAACGCGCAGGCCCTGGACGTGCTCAAGGCCATGGCCGCCTGGGCGGACGCCCGGACCTCCAAGCTCACGCACGACCAGATGCAGACCGTGCTGAGCGTGGAGTTCGGCGGCATGAACGACGTGCTGGCCGAGCTGTACCTGCTGACCCGCGACCCGGCGCACCTGCGCACCGCGCAGCGGTTCGACCACGACGCGGTGTTCGGCCCGCTCGCCGCCGGCCAGGACCAACTGGCCGGCCTGCACGCCAACACACAGATCCCCAAGATCGTCGGCGCGGTCCGCGAGTACGAGGCCACGGGCGACACCCGCTACCTCGACATCGCGACCTTCTTCTGGCGCACGGTCGTCCGGCACCACAGCTACGCGATCGGCGGCAACAGCAACGCGGAGCTGTTCTGCCCGCCGGACCAGATCGTCTCCCAGCTCGGCGAGAACACCTGCGAGAACTGCAACAGCTACAACATGCTCAAGCTGACGCGGCTGCTGTTCTTCCACGACCCGCGCCCGGAGTACATGGACTACTACGAGTGGACCCTGTACAACCAGATGCTCGGCGAGCAGGACCCCGACTCCGCGCACGGGTTCTGCACCTACTACACCGGCCTGTGGCCCGGCACGCAGCGGCAGGTGAAGGGCGGGCTGGGCGCCGACCCCGGCAGCTACAGCAGCGACTACACCAACTTCTCCTGCGACCACGGCACCGGGATGGAGACGCACACGAAGTTCGCCGACTCCATCTACTTCCGCACCGGCCGCACCCTGTACGTCAACCTGTTCATCCCCTCCGAGCTGTCCTGGGCCGAGCGCGGCGTGCGCATCCGCCAGGAGACCCGCTTCCCGGATGAGGACACCATCCGGCTGACCGTCAGCGGCGAGGGCCGGTTCACCATGAAGATCCGCATCCCGGGCTGGACGCGCCACGCCCGGGTCCGGATCAACCGCCGGGACGCGGGCGCGGCCCGCGCCGGGACGTACCTGACGATCGAGCGGCGCTGGCGCGACGGCGACACCGTCGAGGTCACGCTGCCGATGGGTCTGGACTGGCGCAAGGCCCCGGACAACCCGCAGGTCCAGGCGCTCAGCTACGGCCCGGTCGTGCTCGCCGGCGGCCCCGGCGGCACGCAGCCGGCGACGATCCCGGTGATCGACCCGAAGTCCGTACGGGCCGGCGGCGACGACCTGACGTTCACCGCGAAAGCGGGCGGTTCCGACGTGACCCTCATCCCGTTCTCCGAGATCCAGCACCAGCGCTACACCGTGTACTGGGCGGTGCCGCCCGGTCCGGCCAAGCCCCGCCTGACCGCGCGGTACCCCTTCGGCGAGGGGAGCGGCACGACGTCCAAGGACGCCACGAAGACCTGGCCGGACGCCACCCTCGTCGGCGGCGCGACGTGGACGGGCGACGGCGCGGTCGCCCTGGACGGCAAGGGCGGCCACGTCGTCCTGCCGCCCGGCCTGATCAGCGGCCTGGAGGCCCTGACCATCACAGCCTGGGTGAACCCGGAGGAACTGGCCAACTCCGCCCGCGTCTTCGACCTGGGCTTCCACAAGAACACCTACCTGTTCCTCACCGTGCGCACCGGCCTCGGCAAGGCCCGCTTCGCCATGAAGATCGCCGGGATGTCCGCCGAGGACTACGTCGACGCCGCCGGCCCGATCCCGGCCGGCACCTGGACCCACGTCGCCGTCACCATCGCCGACGGCAGCGCGGTCCTGTACTTCGACGGCGCGGAGACCGGCCGCAACGACGGGCTCGTGATGAGCCCGCTGCTGCTCGGCGCCACCCAGCTGAACTACCTCGGCCGTTCGCAGAACTCCAGCCACCCGTACCTGCACGGCCAGGTGGACGACTTCCGCGTCTACAACCACGCCCTCAGCGCCGCCGACGTCGCGGCGCTGCACGCCCAAGGAAGGACCTCGTGAGCAGCACCCCCCTGCGGCGGATCTCCGCGGTCGCCGCGATCGTTGCCGCGTGCGGCACGGCCACGGCCGTGCCCGCCCTCGCGGCCGCCAACCCCGCCGTCACCGGCCTGCGCGCCGGCGACCTGTCCGAACAGCTCGGCATCGAGGACACCACCCCGCCGCTGACCTGGAAGCTGAGCAACACCGGCCAGGACGTCACCCAGCAGGCGTACCAGATCCAGGCCGCGACCAGCCCGGACGGGTACAACCACCCCGACCTGTGGGACACCGGCCGGGTCGCCTCGGCGGACCAGCGTGTCGACTACGCGGGCAAGGCGCTCGGCAGCCGCACCCGCGTGTACTGGCGGGTCCGCGTGTGGATCACGCACGGCGGCGTGTCGTCGTGGAGCGACCCGGTGTGGTTCGAGACCGGCCTGACCTCGGCCAGGGACTGGTCCGGTCAGTGGATCACGCACCCGGACTGGCGGTTCAAGGAGAAGCAGCCCACCCCGATCGTGGTGAAGCTGCCCGAGACGACCGCCCGCTACGTCCGGCTGAACGTGACCAAGCTGGGCCTGCCGCTGGTGGAGAACCTGCCGGACAAGACCTGGCGGCTGCAGCTCGCCGAGCTCGAGGTCCGCGACTCGGCCGGGAACAACCTGGCCGCCGGCATGACGGTCACCAGCAACGACAACGGCAACCAGGTCAACCACAAGTACCTGCCGAAGTACCTGACCGACGGCACCGAGACGACGAACCAGGAGCTCGCGGGCTGGTCCAGCTCGGCGTACACCTCCGACGACGTCTCCGCCAAGCCGATCACGTTGACCGTCGACCTGAAGTCGGCCAGGACGTTCGACCAGGTGCTGCTGTTCCCGCGCACCGACGTCCCGGCGGCGGGGGGCAAGGTTCCGTTCGCGCCCGTCGACTACTCGGTCTCGACCGGCGACGACGCCAACGGGCCGTTCACGACGCAGCGGACCGTCACCGGCCAGGAGCCGCCGCAGTCGCCCGTCCCCGAGGCGATGCCGATCTTCGCCAAGGACTTCTCGCTGCCGTCCGGCATCCGCTCCGCCCGCCTGTACGTCGCCGGAGAGGGCGTCTACGAGGCCGCGCTGAACGGCCGCCAGGTCGGCGACGCCGTCCTCGAACCGGGCAACACCGACGTCACCGACCAGGTGCCGTACGCGACGTACGACGTCACGAAGCTGCTGCGCCAGGGCGGCAACGCCATCAGCATGAAGCTCGGCAACGGCACCGCCAACGTCATCTCCACCGTCGACCGGTACCGCAAGTTCGCTCTGACGCAGAGCGACCCGGAGCTGATCGCCCAGCTCGAGGTCACCCTCGCCGACGGCAGCGTGCGCCGCGTCGTCAGCGGCACCGACTGGCGGACCACGCTCGGCGGCACGACCTTCTCCAACTGGTACGGCGGCGAGGACTTCGACGCCCGCCGCGAGCCGACCGGCTGGGAGCGCCCCGGCGCCGAGCGGCAGGACTGGGACCAGGCGATCGCCGTGCCGAGCCCGGGCGGGGCGCGTGCTGACTCCGACCCCCCTGCGGGGGCCCACCCCCTCCTCACCGGTCGCCTCCAGGACCCGGTCCGCGTCCAGGAGACCCTCCAGGGCGTCAAGGTCGGGTCCGGCACCGGCTACCAGGTCTTCGACCTCGGCCGGAACATCGCCGGCTGGCCCGAGCTGACCATCAAGGCGCCCGCCGGGACGACCGTGCGGATGTACCCGTCCGAGAGCCTCACCAACGGCCGCGCGAACCAGTCGACCAGCAACGTCGGCGCCCCGATCTGGGACGAGTACACGACCAGGACCGACGGCACGGAGACCTGGCACCCGCACTTCTCCTACCACGCGCTCCGCTACGTCGAGCTGCGCGGCGTGCCCGACGGCGCGACCGTCTCCGTCCGCGGCCTGGCGCTGCACGCCGACAACGCCTCGGCGGGGTCGTTCTCCTCGTCCAACGACGTGATCAACGGGATCCACACGCTGATCCGGCGGGCGATCGAGAACAACATGCAGAGCATCCTCACCGACTGCCCGAGCCGGGAGAAGCTCGGCTGGCTGGAGCAGGACCAGCTCGTCTTCGGCTCCCTCGCCGCGAACTACGACCTGTCCGCGCAGCTCCGCAAGGTCGTACGGGACATGGCCGAGGCCCAGACCGACACCGGCCTGATCCCGTCCACGGTGCCGGACTACACGGTGCTCGCCGGCGCGTACCGCGACGACCCGAACTGGGGCGGCGCGTTCGTCGTCGTGCCGTGGGACCTGTACCAGACCTACGGCGACGCCGACACGATGGCCACGTACTACTCGGCGATGCGGAAGTACGCCTCCTACCTGGAGGCCCGCGCGGTGGGCGGGCTCACCGACTACAGCCTCGGCGACTGGTACACCCCGGACAGGACGTTCCCGAAGTTCGTCTCCGGGACGTACGGCTACTGGCGGGTCCTGGACACCATGTCCAAGATCGCCGGTGCGCTCGGCAGGACCGATGACGCGGCGGCCTACCGGGCCAAGGCGGACGCCAGCGCCAAGGCCCTGGCCGACAAGTACTATGACGCGAACACCGGGACGTTCGCGGGCGGCGGCCAGGGCGCCGAGGCGCTCGCCCTCGACATGGGCGCCGTCCCGGCCGACCAGCGGCAGCGGCTGCTCGACCACCTGGTCGGGAGCATCACCGCGGCCGGGTACCACCTGCAGCTCGGTGAGATCTCGCTGCCCAGCGTGTTCCGCGTGCTGCCGGACGACGTGATCTACAAGGTCGCGACGCAGACGACCAGCCCGAGCCTCGGCTACCAGGTCGTGCACGGCAACACCACGCTCGGCGAGAGCTGGGACGGCGGCAGCGGCCAGTCGCAGGACCACTTCATGCTCGGCTCGATCGACTCGTGGTTCACGAGCCACCTCGCCGGCATCCGGCAGGAGCCCGGCTCGACCGGCTACCGCAAGCTGCTCATCGCCCCGTCCGTCGTGGGCGACCTGACCCACGCCGAGGGCCGCTACCAGACCCCGTACGGCGACGCCCGGTCGGAGTGGACGAAGGGCGACGACGGCATCCGGCTGACGGTGACCGTCCCACCGGGCAGCACCGCCGAGGTGCACGTCCCCGGCTCCGGTGAGGTCCGCCGGGTCGGTTCCGGCGTCTGGGTCTTCCACTCGAAGTGACCCGAGCGCCGCTCCCCGCCCGGACGCGGGCGGGGAGCGGCGCACCACCAGGACCACAGCGGCCGGCCGGCCGTGTGTTCACAAGGAGGAAGTCACGATGAGAAGGCGTTTCCTGGTGGCCCTGACGGCCGCCGGAGCGGCGGCCGCCGCGGTGGCCGCGCTGATGCCCGCACCGGCCTGGGCCGGCGCGAACCACGCACCCCAGGCCCCGACGGGCCTGACCGTCGGCGACCAGACCCGGCCGCTGAACGTCGAGGGCAGCCCCGCCTTCGGCTGGCTGCCCCGCGACGTCGACCCCGGCGAGGTCCAGACCGCGTACGAGATCAAGGTCGCCCAGGGCGGCCGGACCGTATGGGACAGCGGCAAGGTCGCCTCCTCCCAGGAGTCGTACGTCGCCGGGCCGAGCACCCTGCCGCACGGGACGAGCTTCACCTGGACCGTCCGCACCTGGGACCGCGCCGGCGCGGCCTCGCCCTGGGCGAAGCCCGCCGCGTTCGACACCGGCCTCGCGGACGCCGACTGGCAGGCGAGCTGGATCCGCCGTACGACGGCGGACAAGGACGACTACACCTACGCCCGCAAGGAGTTCGCGGTCGGCCGCAGCCCGATCGTCCGCGCCCGTGCCTACGTCGCCGCGAGCCAGCAGTACGACCTGCACGTCGGCGGCAGGCTCGTCGACCGCGGCGCGGCGTTCTCCTACCCGGGCGAGGGCTACTACAAGGCGGTCGACATCACCCGCCTGCTCAAGCCGGGCAAGACCGCCGCCGTCGGCGCGCTCTACCACTGGTACGGCCCCGGCCAGGGCCGCCCGTCCGGCGAGCCCGGCCTGCTGATGCGCGTCGTCGTCGACCACGCCGACGGCACGCGGCAGGTCATCGTCACCGACGGCTCCTGGAAGGTCGCCCGCGCCAACTGGAAGACGACGAAGTACCGCAACGGCGACGGCCGCGACTACATCGAGGACATCGACGGCACCATCGAGCCGCTCGGCTGGGACAAGGCCGGCTTCGACGACTCTTCGTGGGCCGCGCCGCAGGTCGTCGGCGCCCACCCGGCCGGCGTCTTCACCCACCTCCAGGGCCAGGAGTCCGCGCTCGCCCACGAGACGGTCCACCCGGTGAAGGCGACCAGGCTGGCCTCCGGCGCGGTCGTCGCCGACTTCGGCAAGATCATCCCGGCCGTGCCGGTCGTCCGCCTCCGCAATGGGTCCAAGGGCACGGCGGTGACGATGACCGCCGGCTACCTCCTGGCGAGCGACGGCACGGTCTCGGGCTCCAAGCACGACAACCAGAGCACCGACCTGACCTACGGCTACACCGAGCGGGACGGCGACCAGACGGTCCGCTACTACACGTACGAGGGCTTCCGCTACCTGCAGATCAACGCCGACGTGCCCGCCGACGACATCAGCGCGGTCGTCCAGCACACCGCCGTGCCGTCCCGGACGCGGTTGAAGACCTCCAACAGCGCCGTGGACGCGGTGTACGACCTGATGCAGCGGTCGGCGCTGTACGACTCGCAGGAACAGTTCCTCGACACCCCGACCCGGGAGAAGGGACAGTTCCTCGGCGACTCGGTCGACGTCTCCCTCGCCACCATGTCCGGCTGGGGCGAGCGCCGCCTCACCCGCCAGGCGATCCGCGAGTTCATCGCCTCGCAGACCCGCTACTGGCCGGACGGCCGGCTGAACGCCGTCTACCCGAACGGCGACGGCAAGCGCGACATCCCGGACTACACCGAGATGTTCCCCGGCTGGGTGTGGGAGTACTACCTGCAGTCCGGCGACACCGCCACGCTCAACCAGTCCTATCCGGTCATGACGGCGGTGGCGGACTACGTCCGCCGCTACATCGACCCGTCGACGGGCCTGGTCACCCAGCTGGCGGGTGGCTCCGGCGCGTACCTGAACGGCATCATCGACTGGCCGAACCGGTACGGCTACGACACCGCGGCCGTGGCCCGGACGACGGTGAACGAGCTCGCGGTCGACGTCCTGAACGCCACCGCCCGCGCGGCGAAGGCGCTCGGCAGGGACCCGTCGGCGTACGAGCGCGACGCCGCCACGCTGACCACCGCGATCAACGGCAGGCTGCGCCGCGCGGACGGCGTCTACATCGACGGCCTGGAGTCCGACGGCTCGCAGAGCACGCACGCCTCCCAGATCGCCAACGCCTACGCGGTCGCGTTCGGCCTCACGTCCGACGCCAAGGTCGGCGACTACGTGGCGAGCCTCGGCCTGCAGATGAGCCCGATGACCGTCCACTGGCTGATGGCCGCCCTGGCCGACCGCCCGGACGACCTCGTCACCCGCCTCACCGACGCGAACGGCATCGGCTACGGCAGGATCCTGGCGTCCGGCGGCACGTTCACGTGGGAGTCGTGGGAGGCCCCGGAGACCGGCGACAGCCTGTCGCACGGCTGGGGCGCCTCCCCGGTGATCGACGTCCAGCAGGACCTGCTCGGCGTCGCGGTCACCGCGCCCGGCGCGGCGGCCATCCGGGTACGCCCGCCGGCCTCCGGCCTGACCTCGGCCTCCGGCACGGTCCCGACCCAGCGCGGCGACGTCCAGGTGTCCTGGCGCCGGTCCGGCGGCAAGCTCACCGTGTCCGTCGACGTCCCGGTCAACGTGACCGCGGAGATCGACCTGCCCACCACCGGCAAGGTCAAGGTCAAGGGCGCGGCCGACCACGTCGGCCAGACCACCGGCCGCACGGTCTACAAGACCGGCTCCGGCAGAGTCACCTTCACCGCGGGGAGCTGAGCCCGGCGCGGGACCGCTCGCCTCCCCGTGCGGGAGGCGAGCGGTCCCGAGAGTTCCACCACGTGGCGGCGTCGTTGGGATCCACTGGCGATCACTGTCCTTAGGCCGCAGCAACCACCAGTGATCTGCGCTCCTTCGCATCTGCCCTACCAGTGAGACCCCCGTTCGGTATCGTTCCCGGGAAGTCGATTCCATGGGGAAGCTCATGTGCACGTTCTCGACGACCTCACCGGATTCTCCGACCGGGCGCGGGATCTCCTGACACGCACCGGACGGCGTGAGCCGAGTCCCGCAGCCCAGATGCCGACCGACTTCCGGCAGGTGCGCGACCGGTCCGGACGGATGATCCCGGCACCGATGGACCTGGTGATCCAGCGGGAGGGGTTCCGTGCCAGATACGGCGGACTCCGCTATGACGTTCGCAGGTCCGTCAGGATCGAGGGCCGGCGCTACGGCGCTGTCGAACAGTGGGACTTCGACCTGAACGACGGCCTCTGGGCTGACCGGCGAGGCTGGTACTTCGACTGGATCGGTGTCCGCGTATCGACTCCGGTGCGATTCCTCGTCCATACCGACGGGCGAGTCGGCGTGAGCGACGGGGGACCCTTCATCGAGATCGCCCCGTCGGTCCCTCATTTGATCGAGAGCCATGCCCTCACGGACATGATGTCGTCCTGGGATCCCTGGCCGGGGAACCTCGAACCCTGGGCTCCTTCCGCTGCCGGAGTCGCGGCGGCGAGCCGGATCGAGGGTCTCACCGTCGTGGCCGAGGCGTCCGGGCGCCACAACACGTGGATGCTCTCCGACGACGTCGCAGTGAACCGTCTTCGAGGCTGGACCAGCGAGAGACCTTGCCCTCATCTCGTCCGGATATGGACTCGCGGGACGGAAGGACGCAGACGGATGGAGGCCGTGACTCAGGAGACACGCGGGTGTCCGCCCGGACACTGACGGGCGGTCAGACCGCGTTGCTCCCGCAGACGGGACAGGTCGCGGCGCCGTTGAGCGTCACCCAGCCGAACACCGACGGCTCGAACGGGACCGACCCCAGTTCCTTGCGCACGGCCGCCCGATATCCCCACGCGGTGTCGAGGTAGGGGTGGTAGACATCGTGGAAATCTCGCGAGGACCAGGAGGCGCCTTCGGCGACGGCTCGTCGTAGGTCGCGGAGCCGCTCGTACAGGGCCTGACCGGCGGCGGCCACGTTCTCGCTGGCGTCGATGAAGAGGCGTTCCCTGATCTCGTGGATCCCGGCCTCGACCAGTGCCTCCCGGGTGGCCGCGTCCAGGTCCGGCCGTCCGCCGGGCTCCTGCGCGATCCGTCGCAGGCGGGTGTGGCAAGCGCCGGCCGCGACGATGAACTCGACGTAGAGGTCACGCGCTCGGGTCCGGCCGCTACGGCGGCTCTCGCGGCGGTCGCGCAAATGGTCGTTCAGCAGGGTGCCGGCGAGGGCGATGACCGCACCGCTGCCCGTCGCGACCAACGTGGTCCACTCGATCGCCATCGCATCTCCCGCGTTCCGGTGACCGCCGCAGATCCTACGCAACGTCGACCGGAACGCGCAGCGGCCGGGAGCACTGCCGGGTCCATCACTTCGGCGAACGGCCGGTCGGCGACGCCGGCTTCGGTTACGTCAACGGTCCGCCGGGCCGCCGACGTACGGAATGCTCGGCAACCATGCTTCAAGAAGTGGATGTAAGCCTACGAACCGACCACTCAGACAGAGCTTTTCCGAGCGAACGGTACGGCCTCGCGCCCCTGCCCCGAGAATCAAGCGGACAATTACGACGATTCATGTGCGCCGATGATGCGATCGTCCTTGCTCGCTTCCTGCGAGCAACTCGGCGAGGAACTCTTGGGTCTGCGGGTCCACCGAGTAGATGATCGTGCCGACCAGGCCGCGCGTCAGGAGCACCTTGTAGATGTTGCGGATGTGCCGCTCACACTGCGCGTCGGTGACGGCGCGTCGTTTGAGGTCGGGGTCGGCGTTCGCCTCTCGTACGGTGACGAGCCGACCGTCGCGAGCGACGATGTCGGGACCGAGGATGACGCCTGACCAGTCGTATTCGAAGCCCTGCGCGGTGTACACACAGCCGACCTGCTCGAAGCCCCCGTCGAACGTCGCCCACAGCGCACTGGGCGGTGCCATGCCGACGGCCCGTTCGCCCTTGACGTTCCACGGTCTGGACCAGTCACCGATACGGACGTCGTTCACCAGGCCGCCGGGTTCGGGATCGCTCCACGGCCAGCAGTATCCGGCGGAGATTCGGGCGGAGTAACCGTCCTTGAGCTTGTCCCGCAGGAAGTTCTCCATCTCCCACGGCGAGCCGGCGAGCCGCACGTCGAAGTGGTCGTCGCCGGACCATTCTTCAGGGCCGCCGGCCTGCAGGTCGAGCAGGCGGAGCACCCACTCCTCGTACCTGCGGCTGCCGCCGCAGCGGAACTGACCGTCGAGTGGGACGTGCTCCACCTGGATGCCCATCGCGGCCGCATGGGATTTGATCGCTTCGACGGTGCCGATCTCGTTCGGCTTCACCACTTGATGCTCATCGAGCAGGAACACCGGCACGCGTGCGGCGGCGATCAGCTCATCAACCTGCGGTCGGCCCGTACGTTGCGTCGCCTTCGTGAAGCGGTTCGCGGACGTTTCGCGGATACGGTGCGCCTCGTCGCAGATGAGCACGTCGAGGCTGTTCCGCTCCGCGTCCATGAAGCTGTTGAAGTACTTGAACAGGTTCTTCACTCGCGACGAGCCCTTGCCGACGTGCCGGCGCATCGTCTGAGTGAACGACCGGGATCCGGTCGCGTGCAGGACCGAATAGCCCTGGCGGGACAGGTCGCCCAGCAGGGACAGAGCGATGACGCTCTTGCCGCTGCCCGGCCCGCCGGTGACGATGACGACCTCTTTGGTGTCCGACCGGCGGGCCTTGCGCACCGCGTGCTGCACCATCTCGTACGCCAGCCGCTGCTCGTCGAGCAGGGTGAACTGCTCCCGGTTCTTGATCTCCTCGGCCGCCAGCTTGAGCAGTTGCTTCGACGGACGTATCGCGCCGTCGAGGAACCTGTCCGCGGCGCCGGCTCCGCTGTCCGGAGCGAACTGCGCGCGCAGGTACTCGAGGAAGGCGCCGCGTCGGGTCTTGGTGAAGAGTCGGGTGCGCTCGGTGGTGGCCAGCGTGAAGAGGTCCTGCACGTCGAGGTCGGCCGCGTTGTGAAGATAGGCCACGCCCCGTACGGCCTCAGAATGCTCGCTCAGGGGGGCCCGCCGAGGGTCTGGTCGGTTCACCGATGGAACGGCAGCTTGCGGAGATCCTCGCCCAGCCGCCGGATGCGCGCGCTGGCCGCAGGCTACGAGAGTCCAACGCGGCGTCGCAAGCGGCTTGGGCGCGTGGCCGCACGGCCGTCGACTTCTGAACTCGCTGACCCAGCGGTGATCGGCCACCGCATGCAACGTACGAGCATCGGGTACCACCCGGCGGTTGCGGATCGAACGAGGAGGCCTGCCCGCCGGCCCACGTCGTGATCGACGAATGACATGCCCTTGAGCCACGCCGTAATACGGTCGCACGCAGTCTTTCAGCGCCCGTTGACCGTTTGGATGCGATATGACGCAATAAGCTACCCGCCCCGATAGGAAACATGAGTGGCCATCGGTGGCCGGGCTCTTGCAGGAACCTCCCTGTCGAAGCTTGAATGATGAGACCGACCCGCGGAGGGGCCATGGGCATTGACCGCATTGGTGGTGCTCCTGATACCACCGTCCAGGCGAACAGGAATCAGCTCATCGGGTGTCGGCCGACCAGCCGCGATCCTGGTGCGGCATCCGGCGGATCGGACCAGATTCGCGAACGGACCTCGATGGCGCTGACCAGGCCATCGCACGTGATTCCCTCGCTTATCTGAAGCAGGTGGACGGGAGGCCGGCTGTGACCGCTGATCGCCTGAGTGAAACGCCCGATGAAGCTCTGGAAGTGGTGGCGGGCCAACGGGATCAGCGTGGGACTGCGCCGCCCGACCGGCCGGGTGATGAGGATTCCCCGACCCGGGCGCAGAGCAGGGCCGGGGCCGCCGCTGCTAACGCGGAGGCCGGGACCCGCGAGGCAGATGCTGTGACTCCTGATGGCCAAGGTAACTCCGACGGACCAGGAGAAAGCCGCGCCGATCCGGTCGATCCGTCGTCGGTGATCTGGCTGGACATGCCATTAGCGGACGATCGGCAGACACCGCGGGAGCTACTCCGAAAATTCGATCCCGCAGACGCTGGTCTGTCTGCTGTTTCCGTGGCCGAGGCGCAGACCTACCTATCCCAGAACGCGGACGCCCGGCCGTGGCTTGAATCAGCGAAAGACGCTGATCCCGTGGTACAGCGGGTCTTAGTGGCCATGGACCAAGGGCGCGGGCATGCGCTTCAGCGTCACGAAGGCTTCGCCAACGATGAAAGACTCCAGCGAAGAGTCTCGGCATTGGAGGATCCGGCGCAACTCGACGCCGAGAAGCGGGCTGCCGGCATCGACGGCTGTAAACCAGGGAACGCGGATCATCGATGCGGCAACAACGCCACCGCCATCCAGGACCCCGTCGTCTTCGCGACTGCCTTCGTGAAAGGTACCGAACACCCGGATGTACGCAAAGCACTAGATAAACCGTTCGAGTCAGGCGTATGTCCTGAAAAGGTCTCCATTCCGATCGCGGATGTGCTGGGCCGAGATGGGCATCGGCACTGCGTCGGCTACCAAATTGAACCGGTTGAGGGCAGTCTGGACGCAGCGCGGGCGAATCGCGCGGATTGGGTCCATTCGGTGCGTGCTGGAGGCAATCCGAGCGTCCCTGAGCCGAAATCTGTGCCCGTTAACAGTTTCGAAGGCGGCCTGGTGGAATACTTCTTCCGACCCAATCGAGCAAGAGATGGATATGAGATAGCGACTATGTACGTAGAACCACCGAGGCCATGACGTAAAGGAGGGTTGGTCGTGAGTGAGACCTTCTGGCGGAAGCACCCGGATTCGCCCTTCGCGACGCTCGTGCGGATCGCTGCCACATACTGCCACCCTGAGGCAGATGAGGATGTGTACGATGATCTGAAACTACGGGCGCGCTCCGATACGACTGAGGAGATGAACGCTTTCAAGCAGCAGCTGCGCGTAGCCATTCTTCATCCTCAGGATGTCCCGCAGAGTGAACTGAGCCATGAGGTCCAGTACGACGACGGGAGTCCCGAGAAGTTCCTCCGGAGGCTCTGGCGAGACCTATACCCCGGCGAGCCGGTGCCGGCATAGCCTCTTCACGTCGCACCGAACTCGGCTAGGCTGCAGCGGTGCTGAGCCGTTCCTGGGACCTGCTCGACCACCGATAGGTTAGTGCCTTTTGGGGCGACGCGAATACGGATCGTCAAACCATTCACAAGCGGCTTCGGTCAGCGTCGAAATCAAGCTTCTGGGTCGCGGCGGTGTGGCCTCGTTGAAGGCTCTATCCACCTCTGCGGTGAAGAAGTCCTCCGTCTCGTCTACGTCGGTGATCGCACCGCGTGCGGTGCGAGCCTTCCTCCAGAACCGGTGCATGTCACGGCTGAGCATCAGATGGCGTAGTGCGCCGCGCAACTCGGATCGCGTCCTCTTCAAGGTCGGTACGACGCGGAGGGAACGGCTTATGGTGCTCGTCGCATCGACGATTTGGCGGTGAGTCGCGGAGGCCGGCAGGTAACTCGCCGACCTTCATGCCGTTGCCGGGCCACTGCTCGACTACTTCGCGCGGAAGATCGCCGCGCTTCGTCCGCCGACCATCCGCTGAGGTGGACTTTGACCGTGTAGGCCCTCTTGCGCCGCTGCCGGGTCGTGTGTCGTCGGTCAGTGCTGCGGGTTCAGTCCTGCCACGGTCAGCCGGAAGAGCCGGTTCGCCGCGGCGGCGGGATCCGGGCGGTGCTCCGTCGCGAGGACGATGCCGACGATCAGTGTGATCAGATCGGCGACGGTGACGTCTGTCGTCACCGCCCCGTCCTCCACGGCGCGGCGCAGTAGAGGTTCCCCTGCCTGTTCCACCATCGCCGAGCAACTGTTCTCGTGCACCGAGTCGGGCATGGCCCCCTCGTAGGCCAGCGCCGCCGCCAGCCCCCGGGCGGAGACGGAGTAGGCGATGACGTCGCCCAGCCACTCCAGCAGCGCGCTCCGACTGTCGCTCTCGCCGGTCAGGTCCTGGGCGCGGGCGCACAAGGCTCGCATCTGCTTCTGGGACACCGCCTCCAACAGCGCACGGCGGGTGGGGAAGTGCCGGCGTACGGTCGCCGAGCCGACCCCCGCGACGCGGGCGATCTGTTCGAGGGAGGCACCGGCGCCGTGGGCGGCGACCTCGTCCTCGGCCACGGCGAGGATCCGCGCGTAGTTGCGCCGGGCGTCCGCGCGCTGGCGCTCGGGCATGGCGTCATCTCCAAAGTTGTTAAGTGGCGGGGTCCGCCGTATCGTATCGCGGAGAAAACGGTGGGCCCCGCCGTTTAATGTCAGAGTGCATCGAGGAGCAGCATGTCCACAGATTCCGCGCCCGTCCTGGTCACCGGTGCCACCGGCAGGCAGGGTGGGGCCACCGCCCGTGCCCTGCTTGCGGCGGGCGTTCCCGTACGCGCCCTGGTGCGCGACCCGGCCACCGACCGGGCCAAGGCGGTCGAGGCGCTCGGCGCCGAGCTGGTCACCGGTGATCTCCGCGACCGCGACTCCGTGATCCGGGCCGCCGAGGGCGTCCGCGCCGTCTTCTCCGTGCAGATGCCCGAGATGACCGCGGAAGGCGTTGACTTCGCCGGAGAGGTCACCCAGGGCGTCAACCTCATCGAGGGCGCGAAGGCCGCCGGAGTGCCACAGTTCGTGCACACGTCCGTCAGCGGCGCCGGTCTGCACACCGAAGCTCCCGGCTGGGCCGAAGGCCGCTGGGCTTCGATGGAACCCACTCTGGGCGCCAAGAGCGCGATTCAGGACCGGGTGCGCGCGGCCGGCTTCGCACACTGGACGCTCCTCAAGCCGGGCTTCTTCATGGAGAACTTCCTGCCGTCCATGAGGTTCCTGTTTCCGCGTGGCATCGAGGGTGGTCTGGTGAGCGTCGTGAAACCCGAGACCCGGCTGTCCCTCGCCGCGGTGGACGACGTCGGCAGGGCGGCCGCCGCGGCCATCGCCGAGCCGGAGCGGTTCGACGGTGTCGAGCTGGAGTTGGCGAGCGACTACCTGTCGATGGCGGAGATCGCCGAGATCCTGTCCCGCGCCGTGGGCGTGCGGCTGTCCGCGCCGGACATGACCGAGGAGGAGGCCTTCGCCGCCGGAATGCCGGGGATGGGCGCCTCGCACGAGTGGCTGAACGTGGTCGGGCAGCCGGCCCGCCCGGAGTACGCGAGGGACCTCGGCATCCCGCTCACCGGCTTCGAGGAATGGGCACGGGACCACATGCGAGCCGCGGTCTGACCTGGTTGCCGCTGTTGAGCGGCTTTATCTGGCATGACCGGCAGGGGATTTAATTTCTGGACTTTTGCCCCGACACTCCGAAACTAGCGTGTTCTACGCAGCCATCGGCCGACGTTAATTCGGCTGTTAACCTCCTGATCGCAGTCGGCATCGCATCGCGAACAGGGGAGATTAAATGGCTGGATCGTCAATTCGGATATCGGCCCTTCTGGCGGCGCTGTGCGCCACCCTCCCGGCAGCCGCCGGGACGGCTCACGCCGCTCCCGTCCAGCTGTTCGGCAGTTGCCAGGATGTTCACCGGGCGATTCCGATCGCGGGGGACGGGACCTACCTGCTGTACGACAACGGCAACCTCTTCACGGTCTACTGCTCCCACATGGCCACGACGCCCAGCGAGTACATCGATCTCGCCAGGACCGGGCCGGACCTCAACTTCTCGCAGTACACCGCCGGCGGCGCTTCACCCGGCACGAGCGTCCGGACGAAGTTCACGAAACTGCGCGTCGACCCCAAGACGTTGACCGTGGACATCGGGGACCTGGCCTTCGCGGCGTCCACCGGCTCGCTGCGGCACGGTTCGGCGACCGTGACCAGCATGCCGTACGGAGTCGCGATGGCATGCACCTCGCGGCCCGACGGAGTGGGGAACATCGACCTGCAGGACACGCCGTTCCGGGTCGACAACGCGTTCGCCGCCGGCGGGTTCAACGCCTCCGGAACGGCGACCCCGAACCCGAACGGCCAGGTCGTCGACCTGCGCGGCGGCGGCTACTGCGGCTGGGAGATGCCGGCTCCGTCGCTGTACAACCCCTTCAACGCGAGCCCGGGCACGTACCACCTCAAGGTGGCCTGCGCGCAGAACGGCGTGCTTCCCGCTCGCCGCCAGATCTGCCTTCACCTGGGCGGCACGACGGGGCTCACCACGCAGGTCCGACGGCAAGGCGGTAAATCCGTTCTCATCGTCCGGCGCGGCGGCCACCCGATCGCGGTGTCGGACACCGACGGTCGGATCCGCGCGGTCTGACGCGCGTTCGTGACAGACGGCGGCCCGGGCCGATGCCCGGCCGCCGTCTGGTCGATTCTGAATCGGATCCGGTCGGCCGGCGCGCCGTGGCGTCGGGGTGTCCGACGAATATCCGGTGAATCCCTTCGAGGCGCACGCCTCCGACCTAGGATGGCGATCATTAGCGGCATGGGCTGAGCGGCGATGGGCTGGGCATGGTGTTGCGTGATGTGATCAATGAAGATGACGAGATAATCGGTCAAGCCGATAATTGCGAGATCGAGGAGAAAGGTCTCCTTAGCCGGGTTGCCTTCGTCGTCATCATCAACTCCAAGGACGAGTTGCTGCTGCAACAGCGTTCCGCCGGCAAGAAGGCCTATCCGCTCTACTGGTCGGGCGCGGCGGCCGGCCACGTCAACAGCGGGGAGACCTACGAGGAGGCGGCGAGCCGGGAGCTCGGCGAGGAGCTGGGCATCCAGGCGCCCCTGCGCTACCTCGGTAAATACCTCTCGATGGAGGATCGGGAGATGGTCGCGACCTTCCTCGCGTACCACGATGGACCGTACGAGATCGAGCGGCGCGAGATAGAGAGGATCGATTTCTTCACGATCGACCGCCTGCGTCGTGAGATGCCGCGGATGAAGGTCACGAGTTTCCTGGAGAAGGCTCTGGTGATGCTGGAGCGGCGATCGGTCTGAGAGGCCGGACGGGACCGCCCGGGTCTCGGCTCATCGGTCAGTGGATGGCGCGATGGCGAGCATCTTTATATGACTGTGTACGTGCTCGCCCATATCGTCGTGACTGGCCTCGAGCCGATTGCGTTCGAAGTAGTGCAACGGCCTTCGCCAATCCCGATAGAGCCGTGTTATGACGCCGTCCTCGCCGTCGGGATACGTCGGTACGATCCGGTGGCTCCGCGGAACGGGCGTGAACGTGCTCCAGCACGAGATCGCGTTGGCGCCGCCCGGGTGAGTCATCTCCTGCATGCTCCGGATCACCTCCTCCTTGTCCGGGAGGTAGTGCAGCAGGCCGTTGCAGACGATGAGGTCATAGCGCGCGGGCGCGGTGTACGACCGAGCGTCGGCGTGGTGCACGGTCACCTCGACGCCCGCGTCACGGGCGAAGCGCTCGATCTTCTCGGCGCCGGCGCCGCTGATCTCGACCGCGTCGACCCGCCAGCCGAGCAGGGCGAGCCTGATCGCGTCCGCGCCCTCGCCGCTGCCGAGATCGAGAGCCCTGCCCGGCGGCCGGCTCCGCGCGTACCGCAGGACGGATCGGGTGATGACCGAGGCGTGGTGATCCTCCGGATCCGTCGAGTGCCGCTGGGGGACCGTCCACCAGTACCGCTCGTTCCGGCCGTAGGCGGCTTGAAAGAACTGCGCGACGTCCAACCCGGCTCTCTCCTCACACCTCGATGGGTAGCGCTGTGATCATCTGCTCGTCACCGTACGAGGCCGCCAGCCTGCCGATCGCCCGGCTTCTGACCGGGTCGGCGTGCAGGGAGGCCAGGATCTCCGCGGCGGAGGCCACGCCGACCTGCGCGTACACCGGGAGGATGTCGGTGAAGAAGTTGCGGTACTGCAGGCCCGCCAGGCCCTCGATGGAGAGCTCACGGCCGGCGGCGTAGCGGCTGAAGCGCGAGCGGCCGGCGAGTTCGGTGAGCTCCTCGACGAGCCGGGGGTCGAGCTCGTCCTGCCGGCTCTGCTCGGACACGCGTCGCGCCAGGTCGTCGTGGCCGTGGACGGTGAGGTTCAGGCCCGCGATGGCGAGGGCCATTCTGCGCTGCCCGCGCGTGAGCCCGTCCTCCGTCAGCGCCAGGATCGTGTTGTTGACGACCTGATGCTCGCGGACCTGGAGCACCTCTTCCACGGACCAGGGGTACATGTGCGTGCTCGGGGCGAAGCGCGTCTCGGCCGGGATCTCGACCTCGAAGACGTAGAAGAAGAGGTTCTCCTTGTCCGGATAGTAGAAACCGGGCGTGCTCGTGAGCCGTGGCTCCCTCGGCAGCTCGGTCACGCGGAGCTCGTCCCGCAGTTCGCGGAGGACCGCGGCCTTGGCGGTCGCCGGTCCGATCAGGAAATTCGGGGCCATGCTGTTCGCCGAGTCCTGCGTCACGTGGTCGCGTTGATTGACGTACCCGCTGAGATGCGACGCCTTGCCGAGCTCCCGGGTGGAGTTCTTCGGGGTATTGATCTCCAGAAGCGGTTCTGTGGTGCCGCCCCTTCGCCGCCAGGTGATTATCACGACCGCCGGGAGCCAGTCGTGGACGTTCTGCTGCGGGATCATCACCCCGCGCCGGAACCGCGCGCCCGAGCAGGCGAATCCCGCTTCGGTCGGAGAGCCGACGAGCACCACCTCGTGCTCTTCCCTGCTGTTCTCCACCACCTCCTGGAACACCGACTCGAAGTAGTGGTCCGGTCGATCCTCGAACTCGAAGCGCAGCATTTCCGGCCCGGCTCGATGCGAGCGCGTTCCGGTCAGGTGAACGAGGTTGTGACCGTCGGCCATCCGGAGCACCGCGCCCGGGAACTGGACGAGCCCCGCGTACGAGTGGACGCTCCACCGGCCGGGCGTGCCGAGGCGCAGCAGTAATGACGTGACGGTGCGCCTGGCGAGGCCCGCCCGTTGCCGTCGTTCGCGGGCCGCCTCCGCGGCGTCGGGGAACCGGACGGTCAGATCGTCCCGTACGAGGCCGAGGAGGTCGTCGTTCAGGAAGACGACCCGGAGCTCCTCCCAGAAGGCGGCCGGGCCGAACCTGCGCCTCTTGCGGACCAGCGCGCGTTCCAGGTGATCCGCCAGATCCTCGTGGGTCGGATCCACGATCGTGGCGCTGGTGGCCTCGGCCAGGCGTTCGACGAAGACGGCGTCGCCGACGACCGTGCGCATCACGATGTGCCCGGTGTCGGACGTGTCGCCGACGGCCGATGCCTTCGGTTCCCCGTCGAAAGGCGTCGGTGACCGCTCGATGGAGGCGATCATCTCCTCGGCCACCTGTTCGAGGATCGTGATCTCGTAGGACTTCCTGAAGTGGTCCGTCGTCACGCCGCAGATCTCGGCGGCTTTTCGCCGTCGTTGCTGTGCCGGCCAGGCCCGCGTGCCGGGGGCCAATCCGAAGGTGTATTCGGCGGCCTCGCCGAGGAATCCGCCGCCTATCCGGGACACCGCCGCTCTGAGGAGTTCTTCGATCGCGGGTCGCGTCGAGGCCGAGGAGTTCGGCCGGCACCGCCGTGTCGCCTCTTCCAGTGCCGGGACGTTGATCCGGCGGAGCCTCGTCAGCCCTTTCTCGCGGAGGAGTCTGAGATCGGCGACCAGCCGCGCGAAGTCTGGCGTCCCCGATTCCTCCGGCACATCCCGATTTTCGCCGGGCCATCACCAGGTTGCAACCAGGAGGCCCCCGGTTGGACATGGTGTGCTTGACCAAGGGAGGCGCCTCCCTTCCGACGTTTCGACCGGAAGGGAACCCGAGCTCGAATGACTGGACACCTCACCCGCGCCCTCATGGGCGGGGCACCGTGAACGCCCTCATCACGATCGCCACGAGCGTTGCCACGGGGGGCATCGTGGGAGCCTTCGTCACGGCGAACATCGTCGTAGCGGTCAGAAGCCACCTCATGACCCGCGCCCAGGATCGCGCCGCGTACTGGGAGGATCGGGCGCTCCGGGCGGAGGACCCGGAGTTCCGCGCGTGAGCTCTTCTCAGAACCGTTCGTGGTCCTCGAGTGCGATGGTGTCGAAGACCCGGCGCATGGTCTCGTCGAGTTGCCGGAACGCGGCGCCCTTCTCCTCCTTGCAGTGGTCGATGTAGTTCACCAGGGTCCAGGTCGCGTAGACCCAGGACATGGTCTCCACGTTGGAGACCGGCCCGAGGGCGTCCCGCCACTGGTTCGGGGACATGCGCAGGAACGCCGCGGTCATCCCGCCGGCGATCATCGGCAGGACGTCTTCGGGAATCTCGCGGATCTTGCCCAGTTTGCGGATGGCGGCGGGGACGAAGTCCAACGGGGGCTCGTCGAACATCGCCCCGAAGAGCATGAGGAGGGTCATGCAGCCGGTGCGGACGTCACGGACTGCCTGGTCGGTGGCGAATCTCCGCCGGAGGAGCCGGATGGCCTCCTCTTCGTCGGCGGGTTCGTCGAGCTCCGCGTTGAGCCCTTTGACGAGTTCGATGGCTGTGTCGATATCACCGAACTCGTCGAGGTAGTCGCGCTCTGCGGCATCGAAGTCGGTCACGAAGCGGACGTTAGCGGTGACCGAGCGCGACGCGCGGCGCTTTTCCCCGCGGCGCGGGCGGTCTTGCCGGTTCCGGCCTTCGGCTTGACGCGCTCGCCGAGCGTGAGTGCTGCGCGGTGCCGAAGGAGCCTGAGTGCTACGCGGTGCCGAAGGAGCGTGAGTGCTACGCGGTGCGCAGGGCCTCCGCGGAGATGAGCGCGGTGGAGCCCGGAGCCGTGCAGGCGTAGGCGCCCGCGACCGCGCCGAGGCGGGCGCATTCTTCCACGTCCCGTCCGGCGAGTCTGCCGTACAGGAAGCCGCAGACGAACGCGTCGCCCGCGCCGTTGGAGTCCACCACCGGTGCGGGCGGGACGGTCGCCGGGACGTGCCGCGGGGTGGAGCCGCCGTCGCGGGTGAGGACGTACGCGCCGTCCGCGCCGGCCGTGGCCACCACGGTCTCCGCGCGGCCCTCGCGGAGGATCTCCCGCATCACCGTGGTGAAGCCCTCGCCCGCGCCCGCGGCGCTGAAGAAGACGAGGTCGGAGCGGAGCGCGAACTCCCGGTGGTGGTCGGCCAGCCCGTCCCAGTCGTGCAGGTCCGTGGAGACCGGGACGCCCAGGTCCGCGATGTCGTCGTAGAGGAAACGCGCGAAGTTCATGATCGACAGGTGGACGTGGCGGGTCCGGCTCAGCCAGGGCAGGTAGTGGTCCCTGGGCATCCGCAGGTCCGCCGGGTCGCGGCCGTCGTAGAAGGACATCCGGCGGCCGGTCGCGTCCACCAGGTTCACGGCGCGGCGGGTGCCGGCGGGAGAGATCATCGGGGCGAACTCCACGTCCCCCTCGGCGAGCCGCGCGCGTACCTGGGCGCCGATCCAGTCGTCGCCGATGTAGTCGAGCAGCGCGACCGACAGGCCGAGCGCCCGGGCGCCCAGGGCGACGTTCCCGCCGGTGTGGCCGGGCCACTCCTCGATCGGCGGGACGGCGACCGAGTCGGCGAGCGGGACCGGCAGGGAGCCGACGCGCACGATCGTGTCCACCCCACTGCCGCCGACCACGACGATGTCGTACTCCGCCTGCTCGGGAACCATCCGCTCCGCCTCCTCGCCACCTGCCGGGTTCCAGTATGACGTGATCTTGAACCGGCGCCGGCCGTGATCAGGGGACGGTCCGTCGGACGGTCCACGAAGGCCCGTCCGCGCCCGGCGCGGACGCCCCGCTTCGGGGCGACCTGCGACGTTCAGTATGATTTTCGCGTTTTACTTCCTTTTTACGGAGCCTCGCGTGCGAAAAGGGATCGTCCTCGGGTCTGTCGCTCTCAGCGTGCTGGCCGCCGCGGGATGCGGCGGTGAGAGCAAGCCGGCCGAACAACGCCCGTCCGCGTCGACCAAGTCGCACGCGGCCCCCGCGCTGACCGAGGCGCAGGCACGAACGATCTTCACCAACTACGAACGGGTCAACAACGAGGCGAACGCCAAGGTCTCCGACGCGCTGCTGCGCGAGAACGAGACCGGGCCGATGCTCGAGGTCGACCTGGTCGGCAACAAGCGCATCCGGGCCAAGCAGGAAAAGAAGATCAAGGCCTTCCACTACCAGAACCCCCAGTTCTTCATCCCGCGTGACGTGAGCCCGGCCTGGTTCGCGGTCTTCGCGCCGGTGCGCGGCGGTAAGGACAAGGAGTTCCTCGTCATGGTCGACACCGGCGGGGGCAAGTACAAGGCCGCCGTCGGCTCCTGGCTGGCGAAGGGCCAGAAGCTGCCGTCGATCGCCCGCGGCGCGGACGGCTCGGCGACCGCGGTGACGACCGGACCGGCCCTCGACGTCGGCACCCGGCTCGCCACCTACCTGACCTACACCGCCGCCCGCCAGAAATCTCCGGAGAAGTTTGCCTCCGGCCCCCTCACCTCCACGCTCGGCAGGGACTGGGCCAAGTCCGTACTGCAGATCAACAGCGGCAACCGGTGGCAGGGCCGTACCGAGTGGAAGGCCCGGCCGCAGCCCGTCTACGCCTTGAAGACCACCGACGGTGGCGCGCTCGTGCTGAGCGCCGTGGTCCAGGGGCTCCGCTACACGGCGACGAAGCCGGACGTGTGGTACAAGCCCTCCGACGACTTCCTCGGTCTGGGGCCGAAGCGCTACTACAACCGCTTCACCGGCGAGTGGCTGTGGACGTACGGGACTTACGTTCCCTCCACCGGCCTGCCCTCCGTCGTGACCAGCGGGGCACACGCGATCAGCGCGACCGGAAGCTGACGCCCGGCCTCCGCCGGTCCCCGTCCACGCCCTGTCCGAGCGGGCGTGACAGCGGCTGCCCGGACGATCCGATCCTGCGGTCAGCCCCGCTGGACGGCGTACGTCGGTTCGAAGCGCACCGGCAGCGCCGACAGGCCGCGGATGTGGAAGGCCGGCCGCCACTCGAGCGCGTCCTCCGGAACCGCGAGCCGCACGTCCGGGAGCCGGTCGAGGAGCACCTCGATGGCGGTGTGCGCCATGACCTCGGCGAGCTCGGGCGCCGGGTCCGGACATCCGTGCTCGCCGGCGCCGAACGCCAGGTGGGCCTGGTTGCCGCCCGAGTGACCGTCGGCGTCGGGCCGTACCAGCGGGTCGGCGTTGGCGCCGGCCGGCCCGACGATGACCACGTCACCGGATCGGATGGCCCGGCCGCCGAGGTCGGTGTCCCGGACCGCCCAGCGGGGTGGGCAGGTCTTCATCGGGGAGTCCTCCCACAGCACCTCGTTGAGCGCCTGGCCGACGCTGCGGCGACCGCCCGAGAGGGTCAGCGAGAACCGGTCGTCGGTCAGCATGAGACGCAGCGTGTTGCCGATCCAGTGGGCGGTGTTCTCCTGACCGCCGGACATCACGACGAGGAGGTCCCCGATCAGTTCGTCGTCGGTGAGCTCGGTGGAGTACTTGAGCACGCGGGACGTCACGTCCGGGCCCGGCCGCTCGCGCTTGCGCGCGATGAGCTCCGTCATCGTCACGACGAACCGGCCGAACGCGTCGACGGCGTCCTCCCGTCCGTCGTTCATCATCTTCATGTCCTGCGCGACGGCCATCAGCTGCGAGTCGGGCAGCCCGAGCATGCTCCCCATGACGAGCATCGGCAGGTGGTAGGCGTACTGCTCGATGAGATCGGCCTCGCCGGCGGCGGCGAACGTGTCGATCAGCCGGTCGGAGAACCGCTCGCAGTCGCCGCGCAGCTCGAACTGGTCCACGTCGGCGAGCGCGGTCGCGATCGCGCCGACGCGCTTCGCGTGACCGGGCCCGTCCAGGAACATCAGGATGCCGGGCAGGTACCCCGAGTTCTGTGGCGGCACGTAGTCCGGGCCGTGGCAGCGGTACGGGTCGCGCGCGAACGACTGCCCGTCGGTGAGCACCCGGTGGACCTCGCGGTAACCGATGACCAGCCACGCGGGCTCGCCGCTCTCGAGCAGGACGGGCACGACCGGTCCGTGGTCGCGCCGCATCTCCCGGAAGAGCTCCTCGGTGTCCTCGGTGAAGCGCCGCCCGTACAGCGGTACCGCCCCGAGACGCGCGCCTGCGAACTCCGGCTGCGCCGCGGTCACGACAGGTCTCTTGCGGTCGGTGTGGTGGTCATCACGCGCGGGAGCTTAGCCCTGAAACAGCCATGTCGGCCATATTGTCCCGAGTTGACCGGCGTTTTGACCGAATGTCTAGACTGACTCCCGTCCGAACGAGGCCGACGGCGAAGAAAAGCGGGTGCGGCGGGCGAAGGTGGGCTGCACAATCGCCGCATGACCTCATCCCACTGGCCCCTGTTCGGTCTCCGGGTGAGCACTCCGCGGCTCCGGTTGCGGGTCCCCACTCTGGAGGACCTGGACGCCCTGGCCGAGCTGGCGGCCGAGGGCGTGCACGACCCCGACGTCCAGCCGTTCACGGTGCCGTGGACCGACGCTCCGCCGGCCGAACGCGCGCGCGGAACCCTGCAGTACCACTGGTCGGAGTGGGCGGCCTGGCTGCCGTCGGCCTGGACCCTGAACCTCGTGGTCGACCTCGACGGCGTGATCGTCGGCACCCAGGCGGTGAAGGCGAAGGACTTCGCCATCCTCCGCGAGGTGTCGACGGGATCCTGGCTCGGCCGGCGGTATCAGGGGCAGGGGATCGGCACCGAGATGCGCGCGGCAGTGCTCGACCTGGCGTTCGAGGGACTGGGCGCGGAGTACGCCCGGTCCGCCGCCTTCGCCGACAACGGGGCGTCCTTCGCGGTCTCCCGCAAGTTCGGCTACCAGGAGGATGGGATCGATCGCTACGTCGTCCGCGGCCGTCCCGTCGTGGCGCGTCGGCTGCGGCTCGACCGCGCCGGCTGGCAGGCCCGGCGAACGATGCCCGTCACGATCGAGGGCCTCGCCGCCTGCCTGCCGCTCTTCGGCCTCTGAGCGGTGATCCCTGGCGTGCGCCGCCCGTAGGGCACCGCGATCGCCAGGGATCACCGCCGAGCGGCCGGCCGGCTCGCCCCGTCAGATGGTCTTGATGACGCCGCCGTCGGCCAGGTAGTCGGCGCCGGTGAGGTTCCCGGCCAGGGGGGAGGCGAGGAAGGTGACGAGCGCGGCCGTCTCCTCCGGCTCGGTGAGCCTGCCGGTGGTGATCCCCATGCGCTCGGGCACCCGGGCGAGGAACTCCTCCAGCGATTCCCCGGCCGCGCGGGCGAGCTCTCCGGCGTAACCGTCCGGGTCGCCCCAGTTCTGTGTCCTCGTCGGTCCTGGGCTGACGGTCAGGACCCGCAGGCCCTGCGGGCCGAACTCCTCGGCGAGCGCCTTGCTCAGGTTCGTCATCGCCGCCTTCGCGGTGCCGTAGTCGACCGGCTGGAACGCCGCCCGCGCCCCGATCGAGGAGATGTTGACGATGACTCCACGCCGCCTCAGCAGGCCCGGCAGCAACGCGCGGGTGACCCGCACGGTGCTGAAGAGGTTCAGCTCGTACGTCCGCTGCCAGGCGTCGTCAGGGGTGCCGAGGAACCCGCCGGCCCGCATGCTCTCCTCGGCGACGCCGCCCAGGTTGTTGATCAGGATGTCGGCGTCGCCGGCGCGTGCGGCGAGGGCCGCGACGCCGTCCGGGGTGGTGAGGTCGACCGGCACCGTGGTCACGGCGCCGGCCGGTCCGGTCGGCTCCGCGCCGGCCGGTCCGGTGGTCACCGCGCCGGCCGTACGGGCGGCGGCGACCACCCGCGCGCCCTCGCCGGCGAGTGACCGCACGATGGCCAGCCCGATGCCCTTGCTGGCGCCGGTGACGACGGCGACTTTCCCGGTTAGTCGCAGATCCATGATCGCTCCATTCTTGAGCTGTAGCTACAGAATTGGGGCGTGCCTTGCTCAGGGCACGCCACGTCAGGGGTTTCCTAGAGTGCGCGCAGCGCGGTGTCGGCCATCGCCGAGAGCCGGGCCGGGCTCGGGTCCGCCTTGGCCAGCACCCGGATGCCGTTGATCGTCGCGAGCAGGAAGGACGCCAGCGCGGCGGCGTCGGCGTCCGCATCGATCTCGCCGGCGCGCCGGCCCTCCTCGATCGTGCTGCGGAACGCCGCCTCCTGCCGGTCGAAGATCCGGCGTACGAGGTGGTGCACGACGTCGTCCTCGTCGGCGAACTCGACCGCCGCGTTGGCGGCCATGCAGCCGCGCCGCTCCCGGTCGTCCAGGGCGGCGGTGACGACCATGTCGATGGCCGCCCGGAGTCGTTGCCGCGGCGATCCGGGCCCGTCCAGGAGCTCGATCAGCCGGACGGTCTCCCGCTCGTAGTAGCGGCGCAGCGCCCGCTCGTAGAGCGCGTGCTTGCTGGTGAAGGTGTTGTAGAGGCTGCCGGGGCCGATGCCGAGCGCCTCGCTCAGCTGCCGGGGCGTGGTGCCCGCGTAGCCATTGGCCCAGAACACCTCCATCGCCTTGTCCACGGCGGCGTCCGGGTCGAATCCCTTGGTGCGTGCCACGCCCGCACCCTAGCGGTAATTGGAACTACGACTCAAGTACGGCTCACCGGCGCCCCGGGCCGGCGGGGACGAAGTCGTCGTGGCCGAGGACGCGCAGCAGGCTGAGATGGTCGATGTTCGAGGTGCCCGGCGGCGGGGTGAAGATGGTGAGCCGCTGGTCCTCGGCCGGGCTCAGCAGCGTCTCGCACTCCAGCTCGATCGGGCCGATGACGGGATGGTCGACGCGCAGGCGGCTTTTCCGGCTCACGGCGACCTCGTGCAGCTCCCACAGCGCGGCGAACTCGGGACTGGCCTCCCGCAGCCGGGCGATCAATCGGGTCGAGGCGGCGTCGTTGCCCCGTCGGGCGACGGAGGCCCGCAGGTCGGCCACGTGGGCGCGGCTCTGCCGTTCGCGCTCCTCGGCCGGGTAGATCCGCCGGAGCGTGGGATCGGTGAACCAGCGCCAGATGAAGTTGCGGTCCTGCTCGCGGACCGAGCAGATGCAGCCGAGGAGCGCCTCGGCCATGGTGTTGTGGGCGAGCAGGTCGCCGATGTCGTTCGTGATGTGGGCCGGGGTCTCCTTGAGCTGGTCCAGCAGGTACAGCAGGCCGGGCCGGACGTGGTCGCCCGCCGGGCGGCCCGCGGGCGGCCGGTGCCCCGAGAGCAGGTACAGGTGGTCGCGCTCGTCCTCGGTCAGGCGCAGCGCGTGCGCCAGCGAGGCGAGGATCTGCGGCGACGGCTGCGGGCTGCGGGCCTGCTCGAGGCGCATGTAGTAGTCCGCGGACATCCCGGCGAGCTGGGAGACCTCCTCGCGCCGCAGCCCGGGCGTACGGCGGCGTGGCCCGGCCGGCAGGCCGACCTCCTGGGGGCGCAGCCGTTCCCTGGAACGACGCAGGAAGTCGGCGAGCTCACGGCGGTCCATCTGCATGTCCCCAATCATCGCCGAAGCCGTCACCGGGTCCGGACGCTCAGCCAGGGATCGCCGATCCTAGGGAAAGCGCTCCGCTCGTCATCGCCGCGGCACGTTGGCAGTCTCATCGGTGTCCGGCCGAAACGGCGGCGGGCTTCGAGATCAGGGAGTACGCGATGAAGGCAGTGCGATTCGACGAGTACGGCGCCATCGAGGTGCTGCGGGTCGTGGAGGTGGACCGGCCGGTCCCCGGGGCCGGCCAGGCCCTCGTACGGGTGAAGGCGGCGTCGATCAACCCGGGCGAGGTGTCGATCCGCACCGGGGCGCTGCACGAGAAGTGGCCCGCGACGTTCCCCTCCGGCGAGGGCAGCGACCTGGCCGGGATCGTGGAGGAGGTCGGCGCGGACGTCACCGGCTTCTCCGCCGGAGACGAGGTCATCGGGTTCACCGACGACCGGGCGAGCCACGCCGAGTTCGTCCTCGTCGAGGCCGCGAACCTGCTGCCCCGGCCGGCGAACGTCTCGTGGGAGCAGGGCGGGTCGCTGTACGTCGCGGGGACGACGGCGTACGCGGCGGTACGGGCCGTCGCCCCGGGACCGGGCGACACGGTGGTGATCTCCGCCGCCGCCGGGGGAGTGGGGACGTTCGCGGTCCAGCTCGCGCGGCGCGCCGGCGCGAGGGTGATCGGGCTGGCGAGCGAGGCCAACCACCAGTGGCTGACGGACCACGGCGCGATCCCCGTCACGTACGGCGAGGGCGTCGCCGACCGGATCCGGGCCGCCGCTCCAGGCGGGAAGGTCGACGCGTTCATCGACACGTTCGGCGACGGCTACGTCGACCTGGCGATCGGGCTCGGCGTCGCTCCGGAGCGGATCGACACGATCAAGGACTGGGCCGCCGCCGCCAAGTACGGCGTCAAGACCGACGCCAACGCGGAGGCGGCCACCGCAGAGGTGGTCGCCGAGCTGGCGGCGCTGGTCGACAAGGGCGAGCTGGACATCCCGATCGCCCGCGCCTACCCGCTCGACCAGGTCCGGGACGCCTTCCGCGAACTCGAGAAGCGCCACACCCGAGGCAAGATCGTCCTGACTCCGTGACGCACGGGGGTGGATGCTCCGGCGATCCTGGTGGCCGTTTCGCGGATGTCCCGGACGTTCTCCTTAGTACCCATCGACGTCGCGGTAGACCGCGGCGTCGCAAGCGAAGGAGAGAGCACATGGTCAGGCGACACAGCGCCGACTCGACCGGCAGGAGCGAGACCCAGGAGACGGGCGTCCCCACCAGCCAGGTCGAGCGCGTCCGGGATGACCTGCAGAGGAACGGCGGGTCGACGTGGGTCACTCCGGAGTACAAGAACGGCGAGTTCGGCGGGACCCACACCGTGACCAACACCAGGCGGCGGTAAGGAGGGACCGGCCTCGGGCCGGTCCCTCCCTCAACAGCGGCCCTCCCCCCAACGGGGGAGGGCCGCACTGCGTCCGCGTGCCCGCGGGGATTGCCCCGGTCCTCGACCTCCGCGTGGCCGGATCGGTGGCCCGCCCCGGCCGTGAATCTCGATTCAGTCGACCTCGGCGACGGCCTGGGCGAACTGCGCCTGGTAGAGGCGGGCGTAGGCGCCCTCGGCCTTCAGGAGCTCGTCGTGGGTGCCCTGCTCGACGATGCTGCCGGACTCCATGACGAGGATCAGGTCCGCGTCGCGGATCGTGGACAGCCGGTGCGCGATCACGAAGCTGGTCCGTCCCTTGCGCAGGGAGTTCATCGCGCGCTGGATCAGGACCTCGGTGCGGGTGTCGACCGAGCTGGTCGCCTCGTCCAGGATGAGGATCGTGGGCCTGGCGAGGAACGCCCGGGCGATCGTGATCAGCTGTTTCTCACCGGCGCTGACGCCTGCGCCCTCATCGTCGAGGACCGTGTCGTACCCGTCGGGCAGCGTGCGCACGAACCGGTCGACGTGGGTGGCGCGCGCGGCCTCCACGATCCGCTCCTGGGTCGCGTCGGCCGCCCCGTACGCGATGTTCTCGGCGATGGTGCCGCCGAACAGCCAGGCGTCCTGCAGCACCATGCCGGTCTTGGACCGCAGGTCCTCGCGGGTCATCTCGGCGACGTCCACGCCGTCGAGCGTGATCCGGCCGCCCGTGACCTCGTAGAACCGCATCAGCAGGTTGACCAGGGTGGTCTTGCCGGCCCCCGTCGGGCCGACGATGGCGACCGTCTGGCCCGGCTCGACGGACAGGGACAGGTCCTCGATCAGCGGCGTGTCCGGGTTGTAGCGGAAGGAGACGTTCTCGAACACCACCCGCCCGCGTACGCCCTCGGGCCGGACCGGCGTCTGCGGGTCCGGATCCTGCTCATTCGCGTCGAGCAGCGCGAACACGCGCTCGGCGGAGGCGACGCCGGACTGCAGCAGGTTCGCCATGCTGGCCACCTGCGTGATGGGCTGGGTGAACTGCCGGGAGTACTGCACGAACGCCTGCACGTCGCCCAGGGACAGCGATCCCGAGGCCACCCGCAGGCCGCCGACGACCGCGACGAGGACGTAGTTCAGGTTGCCGATGAACATCATCGCCGGCTGGATCATGCCGGAGATGAACTGCGCCTTGAAACTCGACGTGTACAGCGTGTCGTTGTGCTCCCGGAAGGTCTCCAGGGACTCCTCCTGCCGGCCGAAGACCTTGACCAGGGAGTGCCCGGTGTACATCTCCTCGATGTGGCCGTTCAGCCGGCCCGTGGTGGCCCACTGCTTGATGAACTGAGGTTGCGCCTTCTTGCCGATCCGCGCCGCGACCAGCACCGACACCGGCACGGTCACCAGCGCGATCAGCGCCAGCAGCGGCGAGATGACGATCATCATGGTCAGGACGCCGACGATGGTGAGCAGCGAGGTCAGCATCTGGCTGAGCGTCTGCTGCAGCGTCTGGGCGAGGTTGTCGATGTCGTTGGTGACCCGGCTGAGCACCTCACCGTGCGGCTGGCGGTCGAAGTAGCTCAGCGGCAGCCGGGCCAGCTTCAGCTCCGCCTGCTCACGCAGCCGGAACATCGACCGCTGCACGATCGTCGTCGTGAGGCGTCCCTGCACCAGGCCGAGGACCGCGGCCACCGCGAACAGCGCCAGGGCGGCCAGCAGCACCATCCCGACCTTGCCGAAGTCGATGCCGTGACCGGGCACGAAGTCCAGCGCGTTCAGCATGTCCGCGAGCGTGCCGTGACCGCTGCTCCGCAGGCCGGCGACCACCTCGGCCTTGCTCGTGCCGGCGGGGAACCGGCGGCCGGTGACCCCGGCGAAGATCAGGTCGGTGGCGTGCCCGAGGATCCGCGGGCCGACCACGGTCGTCGCGACGCTCGCGACGGCGAGCAGCAGGGTCACGACGATGAGCGGCCGCTCCGGTCGCAGCATCCGCAGCAGCCGCCGGCTCGACCCGCCGAAGTCCAGCGACTTCTCGGTCGACCGCCCGGCCATGAACCTGGCCGGGCCGTGGACCGGACCGCCCGGCCCGGGCCCGCGGCGCGGTACCGCGCGTTCTCCTGAAGGGGATGTCACGCCGCCTCCTGCTCGGTGAGCTGGGAGAGCACGATCTCCCGGTAGGTGTCGTTGGTGGCCATCAGCTCGTGATGGGTGCCGGTGCCGACGACGCGGCCCTCGTCGAGGACGATGATGCGGTCGGCGTGCCGGATGGTGGAGACCCGCTGCGCCACGATGACGACGGTCGCCTCGGCGGTCTCGGCGGTCAGCGCCGCCCGCAGGGCCGCGTCGGTCGCGTAGTCCAGCGCGGAGAACGAGTCGTCGAACAGGTAGATCTCGGGCCGGCGGACGAGCGCACGGGCGATGGCGAGCCGCTGGCGCTGGCCACCGGAGACGTTGGTGCCACCCTGGTCGATCTTGGCGTCGAGGCGGCCGTCCATCTTCTCGACGAAGTCCTTGGCCTGGGCGATCTCCAGGGCGTGCCAGAGATCCTCATCGGTGGCGTCCGGTTGGCCGTACCGCAGGTTGGAGGCGACCGTTCCGGAGAAGAGGTACGGCCGCTGGGGGACGAACGCGACCGCGTCCGACAGCGTCACGGGGTCGAGCTCGCGCACGTCGACGCCGTCGACGAGCACGGCGCCGCCGGTCGCGTCCATGAGCCGGGGGATCAGGTTGAGCAGCGTGGTCTTGCCGCTGCCGGTCGAGCCGATGATCGCCGTGACCTCACCGGGCCGGGCGGCCAGGTCGACGCCGGACAGGACGGGCTCCTCCGCGCCCGGGTAGCGGAACTCCACGTCCCGCAGCTCCAGGTGACCGTGCACGCCGAGCGTCTGCACCGGGTCCGCCGGAGGGACCACGCTGGAGCCGGTCTCCAGGACCTCCTGGATGCGCTCGGCGCACACCTCCGCGCGCGGCACCATCATGAACATGAAGGTCGCCATCATGACCGCCATGAGGATCTGCATCAGGTAGGTGAGGAACGCGGTCAGCGCGCCGACCTGCATCGAGTTGCTGTTGATCAGGTGGCCGCCGAACCACAGGACGGCGACGCTGGAGATGTTCATCACGAACATCACGAGCGGGAACATCAGCGCCATCAGCCGACCGGTGCCCAGCGACACGTCGAGCAGCTCGGTGTTGGCCGTGGCGAAGCGCCGCTGTTCGGGGAGGTCGCGGACGAAGGCCCGGATGACCCGCACCCCGGTGATCTGCTCGCGAAGCACCCGGTTGATGGTGTCGATGCGGTCCTGCATCAGCCGGAACAGCGACCGCATCCGCCTGATGATCAGCATGATCACCGTGCCGAGCACGGGCACGATGACGACCAGCAGCGACGACAGCGTGACGTTCTGGTTCAGCGCCAGCACGATGCCGCCGACGCCCATGATCGGCGCCGCGATCATCATGGTGAACGTCATCAGGGCCAGCATCTGGACCTGCTGCACGTCGTTCGTGGTCCGGGTGATCAGCGACGGCGTGCCGAACCGGCCCACCTCGCGGGCGGAGAAGGACTGGACCCGGTCGAAGATGGCGGACCGGATGTCGCGGCCTAGGGCCATCGCCGTACGAGCGCCGAAGTAGACCGCGCAGATGGAGCAGACGATCTGGACGACGGACACGGCGAGCATGACCCCGCCGGTACGCATGATGTAACCCGTGTCGCCCTTCACCACCCCCTGGTCGATGATGTCGGCGTTGAGGGTCGGCAGATAGAGCGTGGCCAGCGTCTGCACCAGCTGGAACGCCACCACGAGGGCGAGCGGCCAGCGATAGGGGCGCAGATGGGCGCGCAGAAGTCGGATCAGCACACGGAACTCTCTCTGCGGGGGGACGGCGACGAGGAGGCGCAACGGCTCTACGGTGGCAAACCACTCCGAGCACGTGCAACCGGAAAAATACCGCCATGACGCGACGTCAGGGCCAACCCACTCCGGACCGGGCCTCCCGCCGTGGACGGGGACGTTTCCGTCCACGGCGGTAGGGTCACCGTCGGGCCCCGCGCGTCCTCACCAGGCGAACGCCTCGGGAGCCGGGCCGGGCCCGGGGAAGATCTCGTCGAGCGCCTTCAGGAACTCATCGGACAGCTCCAGGGTGAGCGCCCGCAGGGCCGAGTCGAGATGCTCCCGCGTGCGCGGTCCCACGATCGGCCCGGTCACGCCCGGCCGGGTCAGCAGCCAGGCCAGGCCCACGTCACCGGGTTCGAAACCGTGCTGCTCGCACAGGTCCTCGTACGCCTGGATCCGCTCGCGCCGGGCCGGGTCGGCCAGCGTCTCGGCCTCGCGCCCGGACGTCGAGCGGGCGCCACCGCCCTCGCGCTCCTTGCGGATCGCCCCGCCGAGCAGCCCGCTCTGCAGCGGCGACCAGGGGATCACGCCCAGCCCGTACGCCTCGGCGGCCGGGATGACCTCCATCTCGGCCCGCCGCTCGATCAGGTTGTACAGGCACTGCTCGCTGACGAGGCCGAGGGAGCCGCGCCGGGCGGCCTGCTCGTTCGCGCGGGCGATTCCCCAACCGGGGAAGTTGGACGATCCGACGTACAGGATCTTGCCCTGCTGGACGAGGACGTCCATCGCCTGCCAGATCTCCTCCCACGGCGTCGCGCGGTCGATGTGGTGGAACTGGTAGACGTCGATGTGGTCCGTGCCGAGCCGGCGCAGGGAGGCGTCGACGGCGCGGCGGATGTTCACCGCGGACAGCTTGTCGTGGTTCGGCCAGGCATCACCGGCCGGGCCCATGTTCCCGTAGACCTTGGTGGCCAGGACCGTCTTGTCCCGCCGGCCGCCGCCCTTGGCGAACCAGGTGCCGACGATCTCCTCGGTACGGCCCTTCTGCGGGGTCCCACCGTAGACGTTCGCCGTGTCGAAGAAGTTGATCCCCGCGTCGAGCGCGGCGTCCATGATCTCGTGACTGTGTGGCTCGTCGGTCTGCGGGCCGAAGTTCATGGTGCCGAGCACCAGCCGACTGACCCTCAGCCCGGTACGTCCGAGGTGTACGTAGTCCATGGAAACATCCGAACACCTGGAGCGCGCTTCAGCACAAGTGCACTTGTGCCTCATGCGCCGGGCTGGAGGTCGTCGAGGGGGCCGGTGGGGAGGGCGATCCAGCCCTCCGACCTCGCCGTCTCGACCTCGTCGGCTCCGGGGGAGGTGGTGCGGCCGAGGGCGGCGGCGCGGGCGGTGAGGGCCGCGACGACCGCGTCCGTGGCGTCGTGCGAGCGGCGGCACAGCGACTCGCAGGCTCCGAGGTCGAGCCAGGGCGCGGCCGCCAGCAGGGCGTCCACGAGCCGCCCGAGGGCCGACGGATCGTGCGCCCGCTTGTACCCGCGGTACGGCAGGCTCCAGAGCCGCAGGGACGCGGCCGGGTAGACCTCGACCACCACGCCCGTGCCGCACCGGTCCACCGGGCGGCCCTCCCGCGCGAGGCGGGACAGGAGCGCGGCGCACCGCATCGCCGCGTGGCCGATCCGGTCGGCGGAGACGCTCAGCGGGGTCAGCCCGGTCCGCTCGTGGACGACCCGGTCGGTCAGCCGGAGCGCGAGGTTCCGGCGCCAGTCCCGGCCGCGGGTCCCGACCGGTACGGCGACGTTCCCGGACCGGTGCGCGGCGACGAACTCGACGAAGGGAACCGGCCAGCCGAGCGGGCAGTCGACCCCGGCCCTGTCCGCCGTCAGTAGCGCGTCGACGATCATCTCGTCCTCGCACGCCTGCTGGATCCCGCGAACGGGGCAGCCACCGCGGCGCCACTCCAGCCGGGCGAGCGCGGTGTTCCCGGCCTCCGCTGCGAGGTCCAGTCCGACCGTGAGCACGACCTCACGATAGGTGCACCGCCCGGAAAGTCACTCTTTTTCAGAGGAATGATGGATGGTGAAGCCGGGGATCCTCCCCGCGACGACGGACCGAGGAGGCGGCGTGAAGTTCGTGATGCGCGAGCGGATGTTCAGCATCGGAGACGATTTCTGGATCGAGGACGAAGCAGGGCAGCGCGTTTTCCTCGTCGACGGGAAGGCGCTGCGACTTCGCCAGACGTTCGAGCTGAAGGGACCGGACGGGGAGATCTTCGCCGTCATCCGGAAGAAGATGGTCAGCATCCGCGACACCATGCTCATCGAGGCCGAGGGCGGCACCGTCGCGAAGGTGCACAAGAAGCTGTTCAGCCCGCTCCGGCACAAGATGGAGATCGAGCTGGCCGACGGGCAGGAGTGGACCGCGACCGGCGACCTCATCGAGAAGAACTACCGGATCGAGAGCGACCAGGGCGTCGTCGCGGAGACGTCCCGCAAGTGGTTCCGGATCCGCGACACGTACGGCATCGACGTCTACCACCCCGACGTCCCGCTGGTGCTGGCCGTCGCCGTCGCGGTCGACGAGCTCGCCGAGGACACGCGGCACCGGGACGACGACTGAGAGGGACGCCGGGGCGGGCGCCGTGATCAGCCGGGGCGGCGGAGGACCCGGCGGCGGGTGAACGCCCCGTTGCGGGCGGCCTTGGCGGCGCGCATCCGGTCCAGCTCGTCGGCCTCGACGCCGCGCGCGGCCGCGAGGGCGTAGACCACTTCGAGGACGTCGGCGAGCTCCGCCACGTCACCGGACGCGGCGAACTCGCCGACCTCCTCGTACAGCTTCCCGCGCAGCAGCATGAGGTACTCGCCGTCCCCGGCGGTCCGCACGTCGGGGTCGCGGCCGTCGGCGCGGATGAGGTCGGGCACGCCGTCGCGTACGAGCTTCTCCAGGCGGCCGGGGCCGGTCCGGCCCCGATGGGTCAGGCTCCCGTCGCGGCGGTCGAGCGCCTGCACCCACTTCACCGCGACGGCGGCGGTCTGGATCAGCTCGCTCCGCAGCGCCCGCGGGTCGGTCTCGGCCAGCGCCTCGCAGAACTCCTCGGCGAGGATGTGCCGCCAGGTCAGCCGGGCCCCGGTCCACGCCTCCCGGCAGTCGCGCTTGGCGGCGTCGGCCGCGGCGGCGTGCTCGGTCCCGGTGCCGTCCGGCAGGTCCTGCACGCCCCACATCGCGTCCTGCGCCGCGCGCTCGGCGGCGACGTCCGCCAGGACGCGGTCAAGGGAACGCGGAATGTCGGAGTCCCCGGCGGACGGGTCACCGTACGGCTCGTCGGCATCGCTCACGCGACCTCCTCCGTCGGAGGAGTGACCAGAGGCGCTGTGTTTCCGCTTCGCTCGCTCATGGGCCCAGTCTGACGGGCCGCCGCGGCTCAGGTGCCGGAGTCGCCGGAGGCGGGCCCGGTCGAGGCCGTTGCCGCCGGGCTCCTCGGACGAACAGTTGTCTCTGCGGGAGAAACCCGCGAAGGAAACCTCGATCCAGAACGGAGACGAACATGAATCTCAGCGAATTAGCGGTGGTGCGGCCATGACGAAACGCATGGTTCTCACGGTCGCCATGGTCCTCCTCGGTGTGCTGGGCGGCCTGGCCTTCCCGCAGGCGACCGGCATCCTGGACGGACCGTTCTATGCCATGTCGGTGACCGCGTTGCTGGCCGTGGGCCTCTACGGCAGCACGCATGGCATCGACATCGGGCATCTCCGCTCCGACGCGCGCACCGTCGTGCTGGCCGTCACCGTGGGCGTGCTCCTCAAGGCGGTGCTGATCACCGCCGTGATGTTCCTGGCGTTCCGGAACCCCGCGTATCTGGTGCTCGGCATCGCGGTCGCGCAGATCGATCCGCTGTCGGTCGCCGCACTCGGTGAGTCGTCCCGGCTCTCCCGTCGTGGCCAGGCCCTGCTGCTCGCCTGGGCCTCCTTCGACGATCCGGTGACGACGCTGCTCACCATCTACGTCGCGGCGTTCGCCATGCGGTTCCACGATGGGGCGGCAGCCGTTCACCAGGCCCTCGGCGGCCCCGCCATGTTCACCATCGACCTGGTGGGCAATCTGGGGGTGGCCGCGGTCGCGATCGTGCTCTACCGGCTGACCGGCAGGTTCGCGCCGCGCCGGCAGTTCCCGGTGGGGTGCGCCATCCTGGCGGTCGTGTTCGCGGTCGGGGTCTGGCAGTCCTGGGTGCTGGCCGTCGCGCTGGTCGGGCTGAAGGTCCGGCCGCGGATCCCCGGCCGGCCGGAGGCCGTCCAGGGATTCCTGGACAAGGCCATCAACGTGGCCTTCCTCCTGGCGGCCGTGCTCCTCGGCGTCGTCCTGTCGGCGGGAGTCTCACCGGTTCCCGGGATCGTCCTGGGCGTGACCGCCTTCGTCGCGCACGCCCTGGTGAGCCTGCCACTGACACGATCACACACCCGCGCCGACAGGAAGCTGCTGGCGCGGGCCCAACAGAACGGGATCACGGCGATCATCCTGGCGCTGCTGCTGGAGCCGCTCTTCAGCGGCACCGTCGCGGTCGTCGCTCCGGCGATCCTCGTGATCAACCTGCTGTACCTGCTGACCAACGCCGCCGCCGGCCGGACGCGGCGGCGCGCGCGGGGCACTCGCCCGCGTGCGCGTTCGGCGCGGTCCGCTGAGCCGGACCGGGCGGGCACGGCGGGTCGGTAACCGGACGATGGGCTCCGTCGAACTCGCTTCGACAGGTGCCCCCAGCGTCCACTGAACCGGGCGAACGCCCTCAACCGCGCCCCGCCCCCTCGATCTGAGGGGCGGGGCGCACCGTTGCCCGGTGTCAGGCGCCGGCGCGGCGGGCGCGGGCGCGGCGCTTGCCCTCGTGCATCGCCTGCACCCGGGCGACAGGGATCGTACGGCCCTCGGCGACGAGATCCGGATCGAGCGGCTGCGGACCGGGCATCCAGGCGGACCAGGGGTCGTCCTCGGCGAGCAGGCGGCGCGCGGTCCGCATCGTGAAGTCCGCCGGCGTCACGTCGTCCAGGTCGTCCCACGCGACGGGGAACGAGACGGGCACCCCGGGCCGTACACGCGGGCTGTAGACGGCCACCACCGTCGCCCCGCCCGCCCGGGTCGAGTCGATGAACACCTTGCCGCCCCGGTCCTCACGGATGAACGCCGTGGTGGCGAGCGCCGGGTCCAGGCGTTCGGCGCGCGCCCCGATCGCCCGGGTCGCAGCGGCGGCCTCCTCCGCGGTCACCCGCCCGTCGACCGGGACGAACACGTGGACGCCCTTGGCACCGCTCGTCTTGACCACGCCGGTGAGGCCGGCGTCCGTCAGGACCTCGCGGACGAGGCGGGCCGCGCGGACGGCGAGGCCGAACGCGCCCGCGTCCGGCGGGTCGATGTCCAGCACGAGGTGGGTGACCTGGTCGCCGCGCAGGAGCGCGGGGTGTTACTCGACGGCGCGCTGGTTGGCGAACCACAGCAGCGTCCGCCGGTCCTCGCAGACCGCGTACGTCACGTGGCGGCGGGACGCCTCCGCCCACACCCGTACGGCCGGTATCCACGGCGGGGCGTACTTCGGAAGGTTCTTCTGCATGAACGGCGCCTGGCCGCGCAGCGCCCGGATCACCGACAGCGGACGCTCCCGCAGGTTCGGGATGATCCGGTCGGCGACCGCGTCGAGATAGTCCACCAGCTCGCGCTTCGTCGCCCCGGCCCCCTCGAACAGGGGCTGGTCCAGGTTGGTCAGAGTCACGCCGTCCCGCTGCTCGCCGTCCCCGCTCATCGCTCCATCCTCCGACGTACGGACGGAGTCGTCCATGCCCACGCCGAAGACGGGCATGCGGGCCGCCGGGGCCCGGCGCCGAGTGGAACCGCGGTTCTTCACCTTTGGAAAATGCGACTAATCTCCAGTTACTGCATTTGAAACACCTTTTTGTGTTTCGTGGCGTTGCTGCGATGACCGCGTCGGTACGGCCCCGGGCTCGCCGCGCAAGCCCGGCGCGAGCAGAAAAGTGACCGCGACGGAACCCACCGCCATCACGGCCATGGCCGTCGCGGGGGAGACGTGCTGGGCGACCGCTCCGGCCAGGGCGGCGCCGACGCCCTGCATGGTGAGCATCCCGGCGGAGTGCAGGCCCAGCGCCTGCCCGTGCGCGTCCTTCGGCGTGAGGGCCATCAGGCGGTCCTGCAGCAGGAGCGTGGCCGAGTACCCGATCGAGGCGAGCGTGACCGCGGCCACGGCGAGGCCCAGGCCCGGGTGCGCGGCGAAGACGAGGTACGGCGCGGCGAGCAGCAGGCGCAGCGGGGCGTCGAGCCGCCGCCGCCAGTCCGGGGAGACGAACCGGCCGGTCAGCGTGTCGCCGAGCAGCATCCCCCCGGCCGCGAACGCGAACAGCAGTCCCGCGTGCCGGGGCGCGTACGGGACGAACAGCGACTCGCAGCCGACGATCAGGCCGTTCGGCACCCACAGGGCCAGGTAGACGTACCGGCGAGGCGGCGAGGACCACAGCCGCGCGTTCGTCCGCCAGGTCACGGCGATCGACGGCCGGCCCGCGGTCCGTGGCGGGCGGCCGCCGAGACCGAACCACGCGACGGCCGCCGTGGCCAGGTAGAGGGCCGCGCCGGTCAGCAGCGTGCCGCGCGGGGACAGGGCCGTCACCAGCCCGCCTCCCACGGCGAACCCGCAGATCTGCATGGTGCCGGCCGACATGTTCAGCACCGACCGGCCGAGCAGGTAGGTCTCACCGGGAAGGATCTCGCTGAGCAGCCCGTACCGCACCCCGCCGGCCACCGAACCCACCAGCCCCAGCAACATGATCACGACGAAGACGGCCCACAGGGGCAGGCCCGGGACGGCCAGCGCGGCGGTGCCGAGCGCGAAGGCCAGCGCCAAGCCCGTCGTCGCGGCGCGGGGCGGCAGCCGGTCGGCCGCCGACAGCAGCGCCGTCGCCCCGATCACCTGGGCCAGGGACGGGCCGAACATGCTGAGCGCCGACAACAGCGGTGAGCGCGTGGCCGCGTAGACGAGCGTGCCCAGGGCCAGGCCGCTGACGGTCGACGCCGCGACCTGCGTCGACGCGGTCGCGAACAGCGGCGTGAACTCGGGCGTGCGGAAGAGCCCGCGGTAGGTGGTCGGCATGATCGGGAGTCTCACGCCCGGCGGAACGAGGCCGCTAATGTTTCGCGGGGAGGCGAAACATGAGCTGGTGGCGGATCAGCACGGACACGCTGGCGGAGAGCCGGTTCGTCGTCTCGGCGCTGGCCGAGACCACCGCGTGCCTCCTGGCGCTGCACAAGGACGTGGCCGCGCACCCCGGCGAGCGCCAGTGGCTCGACGCCGGCCTTCCCGCCTACCGGTCGCGGCTGGCCGCCGACCCGATCACCGCGCTGCTCGTGTGGTCCGCGCTGCGCCCGGGCTGGATCGCGGACTTCGTGGTCCCCCCGGCCTCCGGTGCGGCGGCTCCGGCCTTCCACGACGAACTGGCACCGATTCGCGAGACACCCGCCGACCAGGTCCAGGAGGACCTCGAGGTCGCGCTGCGGGGTCCCGTCCCGGCAGGGCTGCGTCGGCCGGATCTGGCCGAGCGCCTCGCCGACCTGCTCGAGTGGCTGTGGACGGAGCTGGTCCGGCCGGGCTGGGCGCGACGCCGGCGCGTCATCGAGGCCGATGTCGTCGCGCGGACCGCGCAGCTCGGCCAGGCCGGCTGGGCCGCCGCGTTCGACGCGATGCGTCCGGGGATGCGGTGGCTGGGGGAGGGCCGTCTGCAGGTCAACCGGTACGACTCCCCGCCCCGGGACCTTTCCGGAGCGCGGCTGCTGTTCGTCCCCGTGACGCCCGGCGTCGGCTGGGTCTCCTGGGCGGCCGACCGGTACGCCGTGATGTACCCGTGCTCCGGCGTGCTCGCCGCACCCGACCCCGTCCCCGTGCCCGACGCCCTGGGCGCGCTGCTGGGACCCGCGCGGGCACGCGTCCTCGTCCTCCTGGACACGCCCAAGACCACGACGCAGTTGGTCGCCCTGACCGGCCAGGGACTCGGCTCGGTCGGCCGCCACCTGAGGATCCTGCTCGACGCCCGGCTCGTGCGGCGCCGACGCGCCGGACGAGCCGTCCTCTACGACCGCACCGCCGCCGGCGAGGTCCTGGTCCGCGCCCAGGCGCCCCGTTGACGGCGGCGGACGTCAGCCCTCGGTCCGCAACGGCCGGAAGAAGGCGCGCAGGTCGTCGGCCACCTGCTCGGGCTCCTCATGGGACATGAAGTGGCCGCCCCGTTCCGGCCGGTGCCAGTGGCGCAGGTCCGCGTACACCCGTTCCGCGAGGCTCTTCGGCAGGGTCCGCAGCGCGGGCTCGTTGCTCAGGGTCACCGCTCCCGGAACGGTGATCCGCGGGACCGGCGGGTTGGACGGATAGTCGTAGTACTGCCGGAACGACGACCCGATCGTGCCGGTCGCCCAGTAGAGGGTCGCGACCGTGCACAGGGTGTCCTTGTCCCAGCGGGCCTCCAGGTCACCGCCGCAGTCGCTCCAGTCCCGGTACTTGTCGATGATCCAGGCGGCGAGCCCGGCGGGGGAGTCCATGAGCGCCGCGGCGACCGTGTCCGGCCGGGTGCACATGATCTCGCTGTATCCGCCGTCCTCCGCGTCGTACGCGCGCAGGTCGTCGAGGAACGCCTGCTCCTCGGCGGTCGGCGGCCGGTCGCCGAAATCGGCGGTGACCACCGCCGACGTCACGTGGACGCCGACCAGGCTCTCCGGGAACAGCGCGCCCAGCCACTGGGTGACGCCGCCCCCGATGTCCCCGCCGAACGCCCCGAACCGCCGGTGGCCGAGGGTCTCGGTCATCAGCGAGTGCCAGATCCGGGCGACGCCCTGGCGGGTGAAGGGGCCGTCCGGCAGCTCGGAGAACAGGAACCCGGGCAGCGAGGGGATGACGACGTCGAAGGCGTCGGCGGGGTCGCCCCCGTACGCGGCCGGGTCGGCGAGGCGCCGGGCGACGGGCAGCATCTCGACGAAACTGCTCGGCCAGCCGTGCGTCAGCACGAGGGGGAGCGGCTCGGGCCCGCCTTCGGGGCGCACGCCGCGCACGTGCACGAAGTGCACCTTCCGGCCGGCCACCTCGGCGAGGTGGTGCGGGTAGGCGTTGAGCGCCTTCTCGGCCGCGCGCCAGTCGAACTCGTCCGCCCAGTACGCGACGAGCTCGCGCAGGTAGCCGGGATCGGTGCCGGCCGCCCACGAGGTGGTGTCGGACGCCGTCGTGAACCGCGTACGGGCGAGACGCGCGCGCAGGTCGTCGAGGACGTCGTCGGAAACGGAGATCTGGAAAGGCGTGACTGTCATGGTTCCTTCGCTGAGGAGTGTGTACGGACGGACACCCCTCAGCGCGGCTCAGACGGCCGCGACGGCGAGGAGCGCCCGGAAAGGACCGGTCATCGTCATCGGGCTCACCTCCTCGCGTTCGTTCCGCTGCGGGAGACTGTACAGCGCCGCGGTCCGATCCGGAAGCCCGGGCGTTCGGGTGTGCGCAAGGCTCGGTCAACGCCGGGCGCGCCGGCTCGCGAAGGGGATGAACCAGGTCGACCCGGGCGGGCGCGGCCGTCTTATCCGAGACTTCCGCACGAGCGGACGCGGTGGGACGGCGGCACACGATGGGACGGCGGCACACGGCGGACCCGAAACCGGCCGCCGGCAGACGGCGGCGGCCGGTCCGACCACGACGGCCGGGCCTTCCCCGCGGCGGTCACCGGCGGCGTACGACGAGCACGGCGGAGTCGACCTTCGGGGGCGGGCGGAAGGCGCGGCGGGGCAGCGCGCGGCCGGAGCGTACGGTCCACCGGCCGGGGACGCGCGCGGCCGATCGTCCCTCGGCGTAGCGGCGTACGACCGCGCGCTGGAGCACCAGGTCGGCGGCGACCAGCCGGGACCGCGGGGTCAGCAGCGTGCGGAGCAGCGCGCTGGAGATGCCGTACGGCGGGCTGGACACCACACGGAACGGCCGGTCCGGTAGGCGCAGCGACCGGGCATCGGCCGTCACGACCGTCAGGCGCGCACCGGCGAAACGCTCCCGCAGGCGTACCGCCCGTCCGGGGTGCAGTTCGACGGCGAGCACCCGGGCGCCCGCGTCGAGGAGGTGCGCGGTCAGCGCGCCCTCACCGGCGCCGATGTCGAGGACGAGCTCGCCGGGGCGCACGCCGGCGTCCGCGACGACACGCGCCGCCCATTCGTCAGTGAGCGGATGCCAGCCCCAGGCCCGCCTCGAGTTCCCGGAGGCGGGCACGGCGGACCATGTTCATGAAGAGCGACATGAGGCTCACCGTACGGAACGGCGCGGCGCGGCGAAACCGAATTTCGGCCGTCCCCGGACGGAGACTACGGCCCGTGGATGGCTGGAGCCGAGATCGGGTGTACGTATCGCTCGGTCAACGCCGGGCCCGTCAGCACTCAAAGGGGGCGAAATTAGGCCGACCCGGGCGGCTGCGACGGTCCTTTCCCGAGGCTTCGGCACGAGGACGTCGCCGGTACACGGCACGGCGTGGCGAAGGTGGGATCCGGCCGCCGGTGGGACGGCCGGGGGCGGGGGACGGGCCGGGTCAGGGGTCGGAGCGGCGGGCGGTGTGGGAGGCGGCCTCGGCGGCGGCCGTGGCGGCGTCGCAAGCCCGGATGGCCGCGAGCAGCCGGGAGTGGTCCATATAGCCCTCGGGGGACAGCTCGGCGCCGAAGTGCTCCCGCAGCGACTCCCGGATCACCTGACCGAGGTCCGCGTACAGCTCGGCCAGCACCTCGTTGTGGGACGCGGCGACGACCGCGAGGTGGAACGCCGCGTCCGCGTCGACGAACGCGTCCCGGTCGCCGGACGTCCAGGCCTTCTCCCGGCGTTCCAGGAGGGTGTCGAGCCGCCGTAGATCCTCGTCCGTGCGCCGTTCGGCGGCCAGCCCGGCCGCAGCGGCCTCCAGAGCGCCCCGCACCTCGATGACGTCGCGTCGGCCGACCTCGGCGAAGCGGCGCTGCATCACGCCGGACAGCTCGCTGGTCGCCACGACGTAGGTCCCGGAGCCCTGGCGGATGTCCAGCATCCCGTTGTGCGCCAGCGCCCGTACGGCCTCCCGGACGGTGTTGCGGGCGACGCCCAGTTGCTCGACCAGCTCCGGTTCGGTCGGGATGCGGGACCCGACCGGCCAGGTGCCGGAGGTGATCTGCTGCCGCAGCCGCGCGATCACCTGGTCCGACAGGACGGCCCGACGGGGGACCGGTGCGAGATTCATCCCATCATTCTACGATTAGCGCTATGTCGAATCATGAGGCGGTTCGTCCGCAATGTGCGGAACCGCCGCAGGACCTCACCGCGTCCCCCGTCGCCGGCCGACGGCTGGCGGCCGTGGCCCTGGTCCTGGCCGCGCTCAACCTCCGCCCCGCCGTCACGAGCCTGGGCCCGGTGCTCGAAGAGGTGCGCTCCACGCTCGGGATGAGCGCCACCGTCGCCGGGCTGCTCACCTCGCTGCCGGAGGTGTGCTTCGCGCTCGTCGGGTTCGCCGCGTCCCGGCTCGCCCGCCGGTACGGAACCGACGGAGTCATCGCCGTCGGCGCCGTGGCGCTCGCGGCGGGCCTGGTCGCCCGGCCCTTCGCGTCGGGCACCCTCGTGTTCATCGCGCTGAGCGCCATCGCGCTGGCCGGCATCGCGGTGACCAACGTGCTGCTGCCGGTGGTGGTCAAGCAGCGCTTCCCGGACCGGGTCGGCGCGATGACCGGCGTGTACTCCACGGCGCTCAACGTCGGCGCCTGCGCGGCCGCCGCCGGGACCGTTCCGCTGGCCCGGGCGTTCGGCGCGCGGTGGGAGGCCGGTCTGGGCGCCTGGGCGGTCGTCGCCGTCGCCGCCGTTCCGGCGTGGCTGCTTCTCGGCCGCAGCCGGCGCGCGTCCGCCGTCCCCATGCCGGGCACGGTGCCCGCCGCCACCTCGGACGGTGGGTCCGGCGTGCGCATCACCCGGAGCCCCACCGCCTGGGCGCTCGCGGTTTTCTTCGGCCTGCAGGCCGGCGGAGCGTACGTCATCATCGGCTGGTTGCCGCAGATGTTCCGCGACGCCGGGCTGTCGGCCGAGACGGCGGGCCTGCTCTTCGCGGTCACCTCCCTGCTCAGCGTGCCCCTGTCCTATCCGCTGACCACCCTCGCCGGCCGTCTGCGCGGCCAGAGCGGCCTGGCGGCGGGCCTCGCCCTGTGCGGTCTGGCCGGATTCGCCGGGCTCTGGGCCGCGCCGGCGGGCGCGGCCTGGCTGTGGGCGGTGCTGCTCGGCCTGTCCAACACCGCCTTCCCGCTGGCCCTCGCCATGATCGGAATGCGGGGCCAGGACGGCGCGACGGTGACCCGGCTGTCCGCCTTCGCGCAGAGCACGGGCTACCTCATCTCGATCCCCGTGCCGATCCTCGTCGGGGCGCTCTACCAGCACAGCGGTGGCTGGCGGACGCCACTGACCCTCATGGCCGTCCTCATGGTGCTGCAACTCGTGGCCGGTCTCGTCGCGGGCCGCGACCGCCGGATCGGCTGACACTCCGCGCCGGTGGAACGAGGCTCAGTCTCAATCTCGCCCTGCTGTCACCGAACGACGTGGACCGGCCCGTTCGCCACCTTGCACAGGAAGACGTCCATCAGCCGGTACGCCTGTTCACGCGTCACGTTCTCGCGTGCCGCCGTTTCGACTATCAGCGCTTCGGGATCCACGCCGATGTGGCGGGCGTGCTCCGCGCCGCCGACGTCCATCCACTCGGTCAGCAGATCCGCGGTGACCTCCGGATGGAACTGCAGTCCGAGACTTCGTCCTACACGGAACGCCTGGGGCCCGACGTCCGTACGCGCGACCTCCCGAGCGCCCGGCGGCAGGACGCAACGGTCCGAGTGTGACTCCAGCCAAGGTCCTGGTGCTATCAGGTCCGGATCGTCGGTGTCCACGATCGTCCAGCCAAGCTCCGTGCGCGGCGCCGGCGTCACGCCACCGCCCAGTGCCGCAGCGAGGGCCTGGGCTCCGAAGCAGATTCCCAGAATGGGCACGTCGGCCTCGTGGGCCGCGCGAAGGAAGGCCAACTCCGCGCCGATCCACTCACCCAAGGTCGAGGTGTCATAGACGGACCAGGGGGCCCCAAAACAGATGATCAATTCCCAATCTGTGGGGTTGGGGAAGATTACGGATACGGCCGGCGTATGAAAAAGCTCAGCCGGAACAATGGGGAACTCGCTGGTATCGTGGCCGTTCGCGAGTAGGTAATCACCGATATGACCCGGCCGCGACGTATGATCGTGCCCGATCAGTAGAGTACGCATGGGCGCTCCTCGTCGTTGGATTCGGCAACACGTCGGCGCGAGACTCCATCGTAATCTCCTCGGTCGCGACGCGATGACGGATATATTCTGTGCTGTTCCGCGCTGATCGTTCATTGGTTACCATCATGTTCTCCGCTCGATGAACGTGCGATAGAGAGCAGCCCCGCCCTCGTCAGGACAGGTCGCCATGAATCGCAGAGCTCCTCATGACCTGCAAGCGGGCACGTTCGTCCTCGGCCTGTTGATCGGCTTCGGCACCAACCTCCTCACCGCCGATCCGCAGCGATGGCCGAGGGTGCTTCAGCCGGTCAACGACTACGCCCCGGAGTGGACCGTTGCGCTGGTGGCGGGTGTCCTGGGCGCCAGGCTCATCGGCCATTGGCGATCACGGGGTGCACGATCGTGGAGCGGGGACGGCAACCCGTATCCAGGTCTGGAAGCCTACGGACCGGACCGGGCCGCCGTGTTCTTCGGCCGGGATCAGGAGATCGGTGTGCTGGTGGACCGGCTGTCACGCCGGTCGAAGGAGACGGCCGCGCGCTTCGTCGCGGTCATCGGGCCCTCGGGCAGCGGGAAATCGTCTCTTGTCCGCGCGGGTGTGGTCCCGGCGTTGGAACGCCGCGGCTGGATCACGGTCGGTCCGATCCTGCCCGGTGCGGACCCGGTCGCCGGACTGGCCGCCGCCATGACGCCGCAGGCTCTCGAATGGATCGCGGATTTACGGCGAGAATCCGAGGAGGCCCTGGCCGCCCTAACGGACACGGGTCCGCCATACCGGCCGCGGACGTTGTGCACTCTCACCCGGGCACTGTCCGGCGGTGACCACCGGCTGCTCCTCATCATCGACCAGCTCGAGGAATGCGTCTCACTGTGCACGCCGCAGCAGCGCGACGCGTTCCTCGCCCTGCTTGGTGCGTTACTCACCTGGGATCCTCGGGTCAGCGTCGTCGTAACACTGAGATTCGAGTTCCTCGGCACCTTCCAGGAGGGGTCGACGCCGCACCTGTTCTCCGAGCCCTTCGGGATCGGCCGGTTGTCACCGGCCGGACTACGCAAAGTGATCAACGGACCGGCCGACGCCGCCGGGGTCGCCCTGGACGACGGCTTGGTCGACCTCATGGTGAGAGAGGCGTCCGGAAACGATGCCCTTCCGCTGACCGGCTACGTGCTGGAACAGCTGTACGAGCGGCACGGCGGCAGCGGACGGATCACCATTAACGACTACGAACGGGCCGGAGGCGTGGCCGGAGCGGTCGCCCGGCACGCCGACCACGTGCTGGCCGAACTCGAGCCGCGTCACGGAACGGACAGGGTCCTGGAGACACTCCTGCGTTTCATCACCTGGCAGGGCGTCCAACCGACTCGGCGGCGGGTAAGACGGAGTGAGCTCGACATCGCCGCGCTGGACATCGTCGAGCGGTTCCGGGACGCGCGTCTGATGGTGGACGTCGAGGACAGTTTCGATCTGGCACACGAAGCCCTGCTCCGTCAGTGGGAACCGCTCGCGCAGCTCGCCCGCGCGCACGAGTCCGAACTACGGCGTCGGACGGAGCTGGAGCCGCTCGCCCTCACCTGGGACCACCACGGACGCGACGACGGATACCTGCTCTTCGGCGAATATCTGCACCAAGCCAGGGACGTCATGTCAAACGAAGGCGTGTCCCCACTGGTCGGCGAGTTCGTGCGAACGTCGTTGCTGGCCGAGTCATTTCGCCGCCGACGACTCGCCGATCAACTGGCAGGGCATTCCCTGAGGCTACGGTTCGAGGATCCTCAACTGGCCATGGCGCTGGCCTACACGGCCATCGTCGAGTGCTCGGCGACACCGTCCGCCGGTCATGCGCTGCGGTCCGCGCTTCGTCATTCGATGAAGCTGACGCTGAGAGGGCACCAGGACTGGATCCGCTCGCTGGCCTGGTCGGCCGACGGCCACCTGGCCTCGGCCTGCGACGACGGGACGGTGCGGATCTGGGACGTCGAGAGCGGCGACGCGTCCGTACTTCTGGGCCACATGGGATGGGTTCGTTCGGTGGCCTGGTCCCCGGACGGTCGACTCGCGAGCGCGGGGGAGGACGGAACCGTTCGCGTCTGGGACGCTGACGGGACGCCGAAGAAGGTCCTCAGGGCGCATGAGGGGCCGGTTCGTTCGGTGGCCTGGTCCCCGGACGGTCGACTCGCCAGCGGGGGCGAGGACGGAACCGTTCGCGTCTGGGACGCTGACGGGACGCCGAAGAAGGT
>NZ_JBFAUT010000051.1:0-6929 GCF_040679475.1 Actinoallomurus sp. NPDC052274 | reverse complement strand
AAGGTCCTCAGGGCGCATGAGGGGCCGGTTCGTTCGGTGGCCTGGTCCCCGGACGGTCGACTCGCCAGCGGGGGCGAGGACGGGGCCGTCCGCGAGTGGTCGGGGGCCTCGGTACGAACGCGTCTGGTGGGCCGTCACAACGGGCCGGTGCGGTTGGTGACATGGGCGGCCGACGGCCGCCTCGCGTCGGCCGGTGACGACGCGACGATCAGGCTGTGGGATCAGAACGGCCGGCGGAAGAAGACGCTGACCGGTCACATCGGCCCGGTCCGGGGCATCTCCTTCTCCGCGACCGGCCGGCTCGCCTCCGGCGGTCAGGACTCGACCGTGCGCACATGGCGACCTGACGGGCGCGAGGAGCGGATCTTCAACGGACACCGCGACTGGGTGCGTACCGTGACGTGGTCCTCCGACGAAGACCTCGCCTCCGCCGGCAGCGACGGCACCATCCGGGTATGGCGGACCACGGATGGCGACGCGACCGGCGAGACGGTGTACCGCGGGCATGGCGGCTGGGTGCGCTCCGTGGCCTGGGCACCGAACGGCGAACTCGCGACGACCGGGTCGGACGGCATCGTGCACGTGCGGATCCTGGAAGAACCAGAGCCGATCAAAACGTACAACGGTCACGAGGGCGCCGCGCGGTCGGTGGCCTGGTCCTCCACCGGTGTGCTGGCCTCATGCGGGGACGACGCGACGGTGCGCGTCTGGCATCCCCAGGCCGGGGAGCCCGTCGTCCTCACCGGGCACCGCGGGTGCGTCCGCGCGGTCGCCTGGTCGACGGGCGGGCTGGTCGCCTCGGCGGGAGACGACGGGACCATCCGAATATGGGACGTCCCCCAGCGAACCGCAAAGGTCCTGGGCGCCGACGGCTCGCCGGGCGTGCGTTCGGTCGCGTGGTCATCCGACGGGCGGCTCGCCTCGGCCGGGATGGACCAGACCGTGCGGGTCTGGGACCTTCGCCACCCCGACGACCCACGCGTACTGGCGGGCCATGACGGCCTGGTGTGGTGGGTCGCATGGTCGACGGGAGGCCGGTTGGCCTCCGCGGGCGCGGACGGAACCATCCGGATCTGGAATCTGGCCACCGGAAGGGCGTCGATCGTCATGGTCGGGAACCGCGGACCGGTCGGTTCGATCGCATGGCACGGAGACGAACTGCTGGCGTCCGCCGGTGATGACGGCACGGTACGCGTTTGGGAACCAGTCGAGGCGAGCGACCCGCTCGTCCTGGACGACCATGACGGCCCGGTCGGTAGCGTGGCCTGGTCGGCGCGCGGGCATCTCGCCTCCGGAGGGCTCGACGGCACGGCTCGGGTATGGGATTTCGGTCGATCGGTCGCCGAGTTGCTAGCCGAGGCCGAGGCACGTCACGTCCGGCCTCTGACAGCGCCGGAGCGCAGCCGCTTCCTGCTCGGATCGTCCGAGCGTGGCTGATCTCCCGACGCCGCAACACGCCAGCCGTGCCTCCCCGGCCGTGGACCGGCGTTCGTCGCCACTTCACCCGGACCTTCACCGGTGGATCGAGGCTAAGATCGGCCGGAGGCGGAGCGGGAGGACGACGATGGCCGACGGCGCCGAGCCGCGACTGACCGAGGTGGCGCCGGGCGTGCACGCCTGGCTGCAGCCGGACGGCTCCTGGTGGATCAACAACGCCGGGGCCGTGCAGGGGGCCGACGGGGTGATCCTCGTCGACACCTGCGCGACGGCCGAGCGCACCCGGCGGTTCCTCGCCGCGGTCGACGCGGCGACCGGCGGGGACCCCGTACGGATGGCGGTCAACACGCACCTCCACGGGGACCACACGTACGGGAACGCGCTGCTCCCCGACTCCGCCGTGGTGGTCGGGCACCGGGCGACGCGCGAGGGGCTGCTGGCGGACTTCATCCTCAAGGGCACTCCGCCGATCTGGTCGCCGTCCCCGGACTGGGGCGTCTCGGACGTCCGGCCGCCGACCGTCGTCCTCGACGACGAGCTGACGCTCTTCACGGGCGAGCGGCGGATCGAGCTCCGGCACCCGGGACACCGGGCCCACACGGCCGGGGACGTGGTCGCGTGGCTGCCGGAGGAGCAGGTGCTGTTCACCGGCGACCTGATCTTCCACGAGGTGACGCCGCTGGTCTTCATGGGGTCCGTCGAGGGGGCGCTGCGCTCGCTGGAGTGGCTGGCCGGCTTCGGCGCCCGTACGGTGGTGCCCGGCCACGGAGTGCTGATCACCGGTGACCTCGCGCCCGTCCTGGCGGCGCACGAGGCGTACTACCGCTTCATCCTCGACACCGCGCGGCGCGGGCGGGCGGAGGGGCTCACCCCGCTGGAGGCCGCCCGTACGTGTGACCTCGGCCCGTTCGCCGGATGGCCGGACCGCGAGCGCGTCGTCCTCAACCTGCACCGCGCGTACGCGGACGCCGAAGGCGGCGATCTCGACCTGATCGCCGCCTTCACCGACGCCATCGCCTACAACGGCGGCCCGCTGCGCTGCGCCGTCTGACCGGCGCCGCTCAGCGCCGCCCGGCCAGGGAGGCGCGCGAGACCGGGAAGTCGAAGTAGGTGTTCGGGAACGGCTCGGGCTGGTAGGTGTAGTGCCACCACTCCTCGGCCAGGTTGACGAATCCCGCGGCCTCCATGGCGTTCTTCAGCAGCAGCCGGTTGGCGTGCTGTTTGCCCTGGACGCGCGGGTCGAGCGTGTGGGCGAGCGTGTCGAAGCAGTCGAACCCGGTGCCCATGTCGATCGAGTTGTCGGGGAACCGCTCGGACTGCGGCGCGTAGCAGGGCACGAGCCGCTGCCCGGGGCGGTACGGCGCCGTCGGCCGCGCGGGCAGCTTCACGACCGTGAGGTCCATCGTGCTGCCCCGGCTGTGCCCGGACTTCTCGGCGATGTACCCGTCCGCGAACAGCCGCGACTTGTCCACGCGCGGGTAGAACTCGGCTTTCATCTGCGTGGCCTTCGGGTCCTCGGCCCACTTGACGAAGTCGTTCACCGCGCGCTGCGGGCGGTAGCAGTCGTACACCTTCAGTGAGTAGCCCCGGCGCAGCAGCTTCCCCTGCACCTTGTGCAGAGCCTGGGCGGCCGGCCTGGTCAGGATGCAGATCGGCTGGCGGTATCCGTCGATGGGCCGGCCGACGAAGTTGTGCTGCGTCGGGTAGCGCATCTCCTGGATGATCGTCGGATCGACGTCGCTGAGCGCGACGAACTCCTCGGGGGCCTTCGGATCCGTACGCGCGTGCGCCGCCGGGGACACGGCGGTCACGGCCAGCAGCGCCGCGAGCGCGACGGCCAGGCGACGGAGAACGGTGGCGGGTTTCTGCATCTCTCTGGCCTATCAGGTCGGGCGCGTCGCGCGAAACCCTCGCACCGCTCCGCCGAGCGCCCGCCCAGCCGGATCGACGGCCCAGCCGGATCGACCGCCGAGCCGGATCGACCGCCGAGCTGAACCGTATGCTCAGCCGAACCGTATGCTCAGCCGAACCGTCCGCTGAGCGAGCGGAAGACGCCCGGCGCCACGCCCCGGAGCCGGGAGGGCAGGCGGAGCCAGCACGGCACGTAGCACTCCGCGCGGTCCCGTTCGACCGCTGACACCACCGCCCGCGCGACCCGCTCGGGCGGCACCGGCCGGGGCCACCGGCGGGCGTACGGCCGGCCGCGCCGGACGAAGAACGGCGTGTCGACGACGCCGGGCAGCACCACCGACACCCCGACGTCGCGCAGTTCGTGGCGGAGTCCCTCCGCGAACACGATCAGCCCGGCCTTGGTCGCCGAGTACACCGCCTCCTCCCGTACGCCGACGGCACCCGCGATGGAGGAGACGAACACCACGTGCCCGCCGCCCCGCTCGACCATGCCGGGCAGCAGGAGCCGGGTCAGCTGGATCGGCGCGGTGAGGTTGACGGCGGCCAGCCGATCGACGGCCTTGCCCGGCATGCGCGTCAGCGGCCCCGCCCAGCCCGCCCCGGCGTTGCTCACCAGGACGTCGACCGGCCCGGCGCGCGAGGCCAGCCGGGCGACGTCCCAGGCCAGATCACCCGCGATCACCCGCCCGCCGGTCTCGGCCGCCACGGCGTCGAGCCGCCGCCGGTCCCGCCCCGCCAGGACGAGCCGGGCCCCGGCCCGCGCCATCTCCCGCGCGGTCGCCGCCCCGATCCCCGAGGACGCCCCGGTGATCAGCACCCGCGCCCCACTCAACCGCATACTCACTCCGTTCCCCTCGCGCACCCGGCTGACCCCGCCCTCACCGGCCACGGATCCAGCGCGTCGGCGGTCGATGCTTTGAGGCGCGCGCTCAGATGCCCAGCCCGCGGGGTCGACGAAGCTCGCGATCGTGGTCAGCCGAATCCCGGGTCATCCCACGATGTGCGGTGACCATGAACATTCGCCGGAACGGGTGAGTGGTCGGCCGTGTCCTTGGGCAGCCGGGGGTGAGGTCGTTTCAGGCGCTGTCGCGTCAGCAGGGTTTCGTCCCTGCTCAGGTGACAGCGTCGGGTTGCTTCGGGGAGGCCCGGAGGTCTTCGGCCGGGTGTCACCGGCCAGGCGAAAGCCGGCCCCGGCCGGACGTCGCCGTCATCGGCCGCCGTGCTCCTCGAAGCCCTCGGCTCGCACCCAGACGTCTAGGGCGCCGCCCTTGGCCAGCGGGATGCTGAGCAGGGCTACGCGTGCTTCGTGGCGGTACGTGACGTTCTGGATTCCGCGTGCGGACAGCGCTGCGGCGAGGCCCTGAGCGGTGGTGGAACGAGCGATTCAGAGTTCGGCCGGGACGACTGGCTCGCACGGGTCGGCGCGGAGGCCGTGTTTGAGGGCGTTCGTGGTCAGTTCGCTGGCGGTCAGCGCCGCGGCGTCGATCAGATCACCGGGCAGCCCGAGCCGAAGTCGTCGATGTGGGCGCTCGTTGCCTACTACCTGCGGTTCTGGCGCCGGCAGCGCAAGCTCACCGGCGGGCTGATGGGGGAGGTGCTCGGCGGTTCCAAGGCGACAGTTTCACGGCTGGAAAGCGGCGATATGCGACTCGACGAAACGAGGGTCAAGGCGATCGACCGTGAAGGGCGGACTGACGGGATATTCTCCCCTCCCGTCTGGTATGCCACACTCGGCCATGGCTCGTCAGGCCGGTCTCGATGAGGAAGATGGCCCCGTTCCGCGGGCCCTGCTGTCGGAGTCACTCCTGGAGTCGCCCTGCGGCGGGCGGGACATCATGCGAGCCCAACTCGCCCAAATCCGCCATATCTCCGAACGCCCCGACATCGGTGTGCGGGTCGTTCCGAAGGCGCCTATCGGGCGGTGCGTGCGTCGAGGTCGCCGTTGTTGAGCGTGACGCGTTGGTCACAATCGCCGGTTGACCTGCACACCCGGCCGAATACTGGGCACTATGAGGCCCATGGGCTGGGTTATGACCGGAGATATTGCGGAATATGACGCGACCGCTGGCTGCTTCCTCCGGTCCCGGCCGGTCGAGAACACCGTCCTGATCACCGTGGTCGAGTCGCTGCGGGCGCGGGGGTCGGCCGCGTACGGGAACGCGCCGGCGGCGATGGGCGCCTGGCTGTCCACCGGGTGCGTGGCCGGGGCGTTCGTGCACACGCCGCCGTTCCCGCTGCTGCTCAGCGCCATGTCGGAGAAGGCCGCCACGGAGCTGGCGGACGCCCTGGCCGAGGAGGGGCGGCGGCTGCGAGGGGTCACCGGCCGCCACGAGCTCGCCGAGTCCTTCGCCGAACGCTGGCGGTCCGAGACCGGCTCCGACTTCACGATCTGGGAGCGCCGGCGGCTCTACCGGCTCGAGAAGGTGTGCGCCCCGGACACGCCCGGCCGCGCCCGTCTCGCCGGGCCCGCCGACCGCGACCTGCTCCTCGGCTGGTACCACGACGCCGAGCGGGAGATCCGCGAGCGGCCCGGCGACCACGGGGCGGCGGTCGACGACCGGATCGCGTACGGCGGGCTGACGCTGTGGGAGCGGGACGGGGTGCCGGTGGCGCTCGCGGGCCGGACCCGGATGGTCGCCGGGATGGTGCGGATCGCCCCCGTCTACACGCCGCCGGAGCACCGGCGCCACGGATACGGCGCGGCGGCGACGGCCGCGGTCGGCCGGGCCGTCGTCGAGGCAGGGGCACAGGACGTCGTGGTCTTCGCCGACCTGGCCAACCCGGGGATCAACGCGATCCACCGGCGCATCGGCTTCCAGCCCCTGGACGACTACCTCGTGATCTCCTTCGGAACTCCGCGGCACGGCGGTTGAGCGTCCGCGCCTCCGATTCGCGGAGGCGCGGCAGCCCCCGTCACGACCCGCCGGTCACGCGGCTCTCCTCTTCGGCGGGCTCCTCGCCGGCTACCTCGTCCGTCAGCGCCGCCCCCGAGACGAACGCGGCCGACAGCGTCAGCAGCAGGGCCCACAGGCCGAAGAAGGTGAACGCCACGGCGCCGTACGGGCCCGTGATCCAGTAGATCAACAGACCCGCGCCGATGATTCCGATCCCCGTTAACGCGATGCGCATGCGTACTACTTTGCGGTGAGATCCGAGCGGATGTCGAGTGGATAAGGACCATCTGGGCTTGTGCCCAGGATTTCGGTGCCGTGAACGACGAAAATCCAGGGCGCTGACGCCGGCCCGTACGGAAGTCTCGGGATTCGTGCCCTGGTTGCCCGCTTCGTTCCGCTTCGGGACCCATAGCGCGCCGCGTTCCCCGAACGTTCCGACCCCACCCCGACGCCTGCTTCGTCGCGGGAGTTCGCTGAGCCGCGGTTGCTCGACGCCCGTCTCGACCGGCTCGCCCACCAATGACCACACCGTGGAGCGGCGAGCCGGCCGCTGACAAGGCCGCGGCCCCAAAGCCCGTGATCATCGGCGCTGGCCGCCAGGGCGCCGGGGGGGGCCGCGGGCCGCGCGCCGCCGCGGGGGGGGCCGGGCGCGGGGTAGGGAGGGGGGGCCCCCGCGCGAGGGGGGCG
>NZ_JBFAUT010000050.1:69463-71357 GCF_040679475.1 Actinoallomurus sp. NPDC052274 | reverse complement strand
GAGGGATTGCCCCCGTGTGGGGGCAATCCCTCACAAAACTCCCTCTTAAATGGCGAGAACCGAAAGAGCGGCCCTCCTCGAAAGGAGGGCCGCCTGCGTTCACGGCCGCGAGGGCCGCGGCTCACTTCTCCGGGAGCACGGCCTCGGCCTCCTCAGCGGCCTGCTGTTCGGTCTTGCCTGCGTCCAGGGCCGCCTTGTAGACTTGGTCGCTCTTCGCGAGGAGCTCTTCTCGGCTTTCGGACATCGCGCCCTCCTTTGGTTTGCGAAAAAACCTGCACCTTTCGTGCCGCAGGTCGAAGGAGACCGTCCGTGCTTGCCCGACCTCCGCACGCACGTTCGTGGCAGGCGTCGGCGGTTACATCCCAGCCGCGCCATCAGACGCCTGTCATGAGAGAGAGTTTTGTAAGCGTTCACGCCGGTTCGTGCCGAACAATCCGGGTTCGGAGGGACCGGCACCCACGCCGCACGCCCGTAGGGCGTGCCGGAGCGGGCGGCCTGCGGCGACGCGTGCGCCGTGGCCATGACCAGGGCGGCGCGGATCTACCTCCACGCTCGACAGGAGCGGGACAAGGAGATCGCCGCGACGCTGGGCAAGATGGTCCGGCGCGAACTCAAGCGCTCCCAGAAGCCGCAGAAGCCCGGTGACGCGAGCGGTGGGAAGCCTGACGAGCGATCGGGCACGCAACGGGCACGGAAGCGACGAAAAGCCTCTTGACGAGAGAAGCCCCAGCGCCTGGAATTCATGTCCTGGCCTGGGGCTTCGTGCTGTGGAGCGGGTGACGGGAATCGAACCCGCGCTACCAGCTTGGGAAACGTACGGATCTGGGCCGTCATGGGCGCTGACGTGCGTAGTCCCTTGGTCGCGGGTGACCGCTGTTGACCCTTGTTCACCGGGGCTAATGGCACGCTAATGGCACGGCCGTGCGCTGCCAGAAGGCCATGACCAGCTCCTGGCCGGCCCCACGGCTACTCGTAGATCAAGGCGGCCGAGAGGACATAGGCGAAGTACGACCAGCTCAGGCCGCCGCTGGCGGGTGGCTGCGCATCGATCTTGGCGGCAAGCGCCTCAAGGAACCGGTCAAGGCTGTCGTTCTCTACCTTTACGCCGCCCTCGATCGCGAGTTGCAACCGCGTCACGTATGCGACCAGCTCGTCGCGCGAGCTGATGGCGGCGGCATCGCGAGGCAGTGGAAGCTCATGGGATCGCATCAGGTCACTATGCCGGGCGCCGCGGACGGTTCCGCCCGCCTGGTCATCCCGTGTGCCGTCGTCCCACCCGTAGGGGAAGCGGACCAGGCCCCAGGGGTGCAAGGTGCAGCGCCCCACCGGACGAACGACCTTGCACCCCTGGGGCCTGGTCTGCTCGGCTTGTCCTGGGACGACGGCGCACGGGATGACCAGGCTTCCACCTCAACCACCCACCCAGGCCGGCCGCGCAGCTTGGCGGCCATCCCGGAACCGGAGGCCCCCGCCGGAGGCGTGGCCTTTTTTACTCGGGGAGTTTCAGGCCGTGTTCTGCGAACTGGCGGCGAGCCAGGCGTATGCAGTCCTCAGGAGAGTTGGCGTCGACGCGGATGGGCTGATCTCCCAATGGCCCGCCGCTGGCGAAGAACGTCCACGGACGGCGGCCATCACGGCCGGGGTCGACGCGAATGAAGGCACCGATGCCGTGGTGCAGTAGCCAGTCCAGAGCGGAGATAGGATCCACGCGCTGACGGTACTGCGAGGAGCGGGATCGGTGAGTGTTCGATCGCGAGGCCGCCCGATCGGCACGGCCGGAGGGACCGGCGCCCACGCCGCACGCCCGTAGGGCGTGCCGGAGCGGGCGGCCCTGCGGGGGGGGGGGGGGGCGGCGCCGGGTTGGAGTTCAGGAGAGATCAGCCAAGATTGAGGG